>JAGFXI010000143.1 GCA_017861095.1 Deltaproteobacteria bacterium
CCCCCTGCAAGGAGGGGGGCACTGTCCGACAGCGCGGATTTCCGTGAAAGGTCCGACCTCATTGAATCCCCATGTCTACCCCGGAAGTCATTTCCCTTCCCTTGGCGGGAGGGGAGAATAGGGGAGGGGGAATGAGATAACGAGTTGAATCAATTTATTTTCTCACCCCCACCCTGACCCTCCTCCGTCAAGGGGGAGGAGTTATTGTTGGCTTCGCAGAGAGACGAAGCGGGGGACGGTAAAGGTGACCGGGAAGGCTCTGCTCCATGGTCAACAGGAAGGTGGTTCTCGGCAAGCGACTCCGGGGCTCGGGAGAGCTCACGCCCCTCGGAGTGCGGCCGAACATCGAGGACTACAGTGAGGCCGAGCTGGACCTCCTCCGGGCAGCGGACACGGTGTACTATCCGAGCGGTCTCTACGAGGCCGTCTTCCTCGCCCTGGGGAAGCGGGTGTTTCCCGCCAACTCCAACTCCTTTCTGGGCGACAAGATCAAGCAGACCGCCCTTTTCACCCTCCTCGACATTCCCCATCCTCGCACCCGGATCTACTACGGCCCCGGGAAGGCCGGGCGCATTCTCCGGGACTTCCCTTTGCCTTTCGTCGCCAAGGTTCCCCGCGGCTCGTCTCAGGGACGGGGGGTATTTCTCATCCGCACCGCGGCCGACCTCGCCCGGTACCTGGAACAGACCTCCCCCGCCTACATCCAGGAGTATCTAGCCATCGATCGGGATCTCCGCGTCGTGGTCCTCGAGGGCAAGGTGCTCCATGCATACTGGCGCATCGCCCGGCCTGGTGAATTTCGGACCAATGTCACCCAGGGAGCAAGGATTTCTTTTGAAGGAATCCCGAGCGACGCCCTCCAGTTTGCGGAAGGAGTGGCCGGCCGTTGCGGGTTTGGCGAGGCGGGTCTTGATATTTGCCCCGTGGAGGGGCGGTATCTGATGCTCGAGGCCAACATGATGTATGGGCTCCAGGGATTCGCCGCGGCCAACCTTGATGTGTATGCGCTGATCAGAGAGCGTCTTTCGAAAAGGAGTCTCCATGCCCCTTACTCCCCTTGAAATTCAGCGCGTCCGAGACTGGCTGGCCACGGCGGCGCGAGTCACCGTGCTCACCGGCGCCGGCATCTCCGCCGAGAGCGGCGTTCCCACCTTCCGCGGCAAGGACGGCCTCTGGCAGGGGTTTCGGGCGACTGAACTCGCCACACCCGAGGCCTTTGCCCACGATCCCAAGCTGGTGTGGAGATTCTATAACTGGCGGCGAGAGCTTCTCGCCCCTGTAAAGCCGAATCCCGCCCATGAGGCTCTGGTCCGTCTCGAGGGGAAGGTTCCCCAGTTCACCCTTCTGACGCAAAACATCGACGATCTCCACCGCAAGGCGGGAAGCCGAAATATCGTGGAGCTTCATGGCAACATCTGGCTCGTCCGTTGCATCCGCTGTCTGCGGGTGGCGCGAAAAGAGGAGGTGCCCCTGCCAGAACTACCCACCTGTCCCGAGTGTGGCGATCTCTTGCGACCCCACGTGGTCTGGTTCGGCGAGGCCCTGGACCCGGCCGATCTCGAGCGTGCCGTAGATGCCAGCCGGTCGTGCGAGGTGATGCTAGTGATCGGCACATCGGCAGTAGTGCAGCCGGCAGCCTCACTGGCACTCGTCGCCCGGGAGCGGGGGGCGCGGGTGGTGGAGGTTAACCTCGAGGCGACCCCCTACACTCACCTCCTCGATGTAGCGCTCCACGGCAAGGCGGGGACTCTCGTGCCCCAGCTTGTCGAGGGGTGGTGACGGCCCGTCGAGTTAAGGCCTCTCGGCCTGTAACCTTGAACTTTTGTCCGGTTTCGGATAGTTAGAAAAATAAGGCTGGGACGGCATGAAGAGAGACGAACCGAAACCGGCGACATCGGCAGCAGACGCACCGCCGACGGGCACCAGACGCCTTCGACCGCTGTGGTGGTCCGTGCTCGTCCTCAGCGTCGCCTTTCTCTTCCTCGCAGTGGATATCTTCCTCTTCCTTACCTCTCCTGCCACGGAGCGCTCCGAGACCGTCATCATCGACTTTCCCGTGGGGACACCGCTATCCGCCCTTGCCGATCTTCTGGAGCAACGGGGGGTCGTGCGGAGCAGCGTCAAATTTCGCCTCTATGCTCGGCTCAAGGGCGAAGCCCGCCACATCAAGGCGGGTGAGTATGAGTTCTCGACCGCCCTTCGTCCCGACGCGGTGCTCTCCAAGTTGGTTCGGGGTGAAGTACTCCTCCACCAGATCACCCTCCCCGAGGGAGTAACCACACAGGATATTGCCGCGCTCTTGGCGGCGCAGGGCCTCGCCAGTGCCGACCAGATGCTAGCCGTGGCGGCGGACGCTGACTTTGCCAAGGATCTGGGCATTTCCGCTCCCACGCTGGAGGGCTACCTCTTCCCGGATACCTATCGCTTTGCCCGCCACCTGCCCGTCGCCACCATCCTGCGGACCATGGTGGGCCGCTTCCTTCAGTACTTCGGATCGGCCCAGGAGGAGCGCGCCCGCCACCTCGGGCTCACCCGACACGAGGTGGTGATCCTGGCATCGGTTGTGGAGAAAGAGACCGGCTCAGCCCCTGAACGCCCCCTCATCGCCGGGGTCTTCTTGAACCGCCTGCGGCGGGGTATCCCGCTCCAGAGCGATCCCACCGTCATCTACGGGATCCCAGATTTCGACGGCAACCTTACCCGCGCCCACCTCATAACGGATACGCCCTATAACACCTACACTCGCCGGGGACTGCCGGCAGGTCCCATCTGCAACCCCGGCGCCGCCGCCTTCGACGCCGTCCTCTCTCCCGCCGTTACGTCTTACCTGTACTTCGTGGGGAAGGGCAATGGGACCCATCACTTTTCCGCGACCCTCCCCGAGCACAATGCGGCGGTAGCCCGCTATCAACTCCGTCGCTAGCCCGCATTTTCCATGAACCACCTGCTGCAACCAGAGGAAGACTGTCCGCCTTTTTCAAGAATCCGCCATGAGCTACACGATGTAGTATTTGGAAATTTTTCTTTCATATATGGTGTATCTTCCTTCTTGCCCGGTATTTCCGACCCCCAATAAAACTCAGCATCTCTAATCCGTTGATTTTCTTTTTATTGACAAGATGTGGGCAATTGCGGTATACGTAGTGGCGATCGGTGGGCGAAAGTGGTCATCAGTGGGCTCCACGTGGAGACAGGGGGGCACTTGTGTTTCGGGGACGCTCTATACACAGCCTGGATGCCAAGGGGCGCATTCGCATTCCCCCACGTTTTCGAGACATCCTGCGGGATCGTTACGACGACCACCTCGTCGTCACCAATCTCGACCGATGCCTGATCGCATACCCTCTGCCGGAGTGGGAGAGGATCGAAGAGAAGTTGGGAGGACTCTCCCTTGTGCGGCAAGACGTGAAGGCGTTCCAGCGCTTCTTTCTCTCCGGCGCCACTGAGTGCAGCTTCGACCGGCAGGGGAGGATCCTCATTCCCCAGACCCTCCGCGACCATGCCCGGTTGGAGCGTGAGGTGGTGCTGGCCGGAATGACCAGGAACTTCGAGATCTGGAGCAAGCCCCTATGGGAAGAGGAGATCAAGCGGGCTCACGAGGACTTCTCGCAGATCACAGCAACGCTCGCTGATCTCGGCGTCTGACGGCACCGAAAGCAGGCAGACAAGACCCGGGGCGTCCATGACCTCACTCTCTCTGAGAAAAATTGCAGCTTCAGGATGTGGAGTCGCCGAGCTGATCGGTGCCCGGCTGACCTGCCGGCCTGCCGCGAGAGAGTCGGCTACAGGGATCGCCCCTGGGCGGCGGGCCGCCCTTCTTCCCGGGCACGACACGGCGGCGAGACGGCGACAGCCGAACCTCCGGGGTTCACCCATGGAGCCGAACGAATCCCTGGGACACAAGCCCGTCCTCCTCAACGAGGCGGTGGAGTGCCTCCAGTGCACTCCCGGGAAGACCTACGTGGATGGGACGGCGGGCGGCGGCGGCCACAGTCGTGCCATCCTGGAACGAACCGCCCCCAACGGCCGCCTGATCGCAATCGATTGGGATGACCATGCCTTGGAACGAGTAGAGCGCGCCCTGGAGGAGCATCGCGATCGTGTTCTCCTGCTTCGGGACAGCTTCGCCCGACTCCCCGCCATTCTCAAGGAGCGCAACATCCCGGCGGTCCACGGTATCCTCCTTGACCTCGGGCTCTCTTCTTTCCACGTGGACGATCCGGAGCGCGGGTTTAGTTTCTCCCAGCCGGGGCCCCTCGATATGCGCATGGACAGGAGGAACCCGGTCACGGCTGCCGATCTGGTCAACACGCTGAGCCAGGCTGAACTGGCCGAACTCATCTATCGCCTGGGCGAGGAACGGCAAAGCAGAAAAATCGCGCGAAAACTGGTCAGAGCAAGAGCCGAGGCCCCTATCACCACCTCCGACCGCCTGGCCGAGATCGTCGTGGCCGCCATCCCGCCGGAGAGAAGGACGCGCCTTCGCCATCCCGCCACCCGGACCTTTCTCGCCCTGCGCCTGGCGGTGAACCGGGAACTCGAGCAGCTCCAGGCGTTTCTCGACGGGGTCCTCGATTGTCTCCATCCCGGCGGTCGGCTCGCCGTCATCTCATTCCACTCCCTGGAGGACCGCCTGGTGAAGCAGACCTTCGCCCGTTGGGCCCGAGCCTGTCACTGCCCGCCGGACTGGCCCGCGTGCCGCTGCGACGGTCAGGCCCTGGTGAGACCTGTAGTAAGGAAACCGATCGTTCCCCCACCCGAGGAGGTGCGCCTCAATCCCAGGGCGAGAAGCGCCCGTCTTCGAGTCGTGGAGAAGGTGGAGCGTCGATGAGTGAGACAAGGCCGAAGAAGGCAAAGAGGTCGGCCCGGGGCCGATGGTGGGCGAATCGCGTCCTCCTCGGTCTCGTCGCCCTCGTGCTCTGGACCATGGCGAGCGGCTTCGCCTACGTCTGGTGCCAGACCCAGGTGGTGAATCTCGGGTATCGGCTGTCGGAGGCCCACCGGCAGCACGCCAAGCTGGTAGACGAAAATAAGAAACTCCACCTGGAGATGGCCCGACTCCGGGCACCCGAACGGGTGGAACAGATCGCCCTTCGCCAACTGGGACTGAAACACCCGGATAAGGACCAGATCGTCCTGCTGCCATGAAGAAGACCCGTCGGAAACCAGTCAACAAGTTCGGCTGGCTGCGCCTCCGCCTTTTCCTCGTTGCGGGCGCGTTGCTGCTGGGCTATCTCCTCCTTGTGGCCCGAAGCCTTCAGCTCCAGGTGTTGGAGCAGGAGGTCTGGGCCGCCATTGCCAGCAAGCAGGTCAAGACGTCCCTCCAGCTCGAGCCGCGACGAGGGGACATCTCCGACCGTAACGGACAGGAACTCGCGGTGAGCATTGAACAGGACTCCCTCGCTGCCAATCCCAAGGCCGTGGAGGACCCGGAGAGGGTAGCCCGAGAGCTTGCCCCCCTGACCGGCATGCCCAAGTCCGCCATCCTCGGTAAGCTTCGCCAGCCCCGATCCTTCGTCTGGCTCAAGCGCCACCTTACTCCCAAGCAGGCGGATCAGATTCGCGGTCTCGGCCTGAACGGCATCCACTTCGTCAGCGAAAGCCGGCGCTACTATCCGGACGGCGAGGTGGTGGGGCATCTCCTCGGTTTCGTCGGTCGGGACAACCGTGGCCTGGAGGGCCTCGAGCTCTCCCATGACAATCTCCTCCGAGGCTCCTCCGACATCCAGCCCGGAGAG
>JAGFXI010000019.1 GCA_017861095.1 Deltaproteobacteria bacterium
CCGGCCGGCGACAGGGGGTAGGGATGGTCTGCGGCGCAAAGCGCATCCGGAGCCTCTACCTTCCTTGGATGACAGGAGTGACCCCCAAGCTTTCCACCACAACCCCGCCCAAAGGCCCGGCCTCGCTCTCCTCTATCAATGGCGCGATCACGCCATCGCGTGACGCCTTTGCAGAGCACACCTCCCTGCCTCAGCTCACCTATTCGCGGCTGGAAGCCGCTCCCACAGAGTTCCTCCTCACAGAGCCTACAGCTCGGAGAGAAGGACGGCCATTTCCGCGGTCGCAGCAGGTGGCTCGTGCATAATGCGGGCTAGGCACCCGCTTATGGCACATAACTCAATGCCCAGTAGTATTGAAGAAGCTCTACTCGCACCTCTGTCGCCATGTCGTGAACTGCGGCGCGCAACTCCGACTCGGTCGGGAAGTTCTTGAGCACCTCATGTCTGCTGCCGTCGTCCAAACCACGCATCTGGTAAGTGTCGCCATGCTCATCGGTGCGCGAGATAGGCGCGCTGCTGCCCTCCACGTAGGCATTGTCGATGAACACAACTCGCGCCCCCGGTGAGAAGATGCGATGGAAGCCTCGCAGGAAGCGGTTCAGCCTCGACTTTGGGACGTGCGACCACCAGAAGGCACACAAACCACCGGTGAAACGCTGCGGCCTGAACGGCAGGGCATAGGCGTCCGCCCTGACGATCATGGTCCTTCGTGTGTTGATGAGCTTGAGACGAGCGATGGCCAGAACCTCTTCGTTGATGTCTGTGGCAACAATCGCTGCTGACGAGCGTGCTGCTACCTCGGTCCAGTATCCCGTGCCACAAGCTACCTCGAAGACATGCGCACCGGCAAAGGTGCGCTCAACGAATTCGCGCAACCGCCGTAAGTCTTCCCGGCGCTCCGGTCTGTCGTAAATCCGCTCGTATTCTGCGGCTCGCTTCGCGTAGTAGCTGACGATCGAGGCGTCCATAGTCATTGGGGTGCATATGCCCAGCGCTGAAGCTCACCGCCGGCGGAGAGCGTGTCGCTTGCGATCGCTCCTGCTTCGCGGGCCGCTATGGGGTACAGGGGAACAGGTGGACATTGCAGCTACAAATCCCAGGCGAGCCGGAACCCCAGGTTGTTGACACGGTTGCTCGGCCAGCCCCAACCACGATGGGCGGAACGTATGTCCGAAGCGTTGTCGAACCAGGAACCGCCCCGCGACACACGAAACTCGCAGGAAGGAGATCCCTTAGGATCGGTAACCGGACCTGCCGGGTAATCTCCATAGCAGTCCTGGCACCACTCCCACACGTTGCCGTGCATGTCGTAAAGACCCCAAGCATTGGCTTTCTTATTTCCCACGGGATGAGTTCTCTTGCCTGAGTTGCCTCGGTACCAAGCATATTCTCCAAGCTTTCCCTCATCATCTCCGGAGCAGAACCTCTCTGCGCTTCCTGCTCGGCATGCGTATTCCCATTCTGCCTCAGTGGGTAAACGATACTTATCGGTCCCCTCCATTTCGTTAAGCTTCTCGATGAACGTCTGGGCTTCGTCCCAGCGAATCTTTTCAACCGGGCACTTATCTCCATCGTCTTTGAACCGTGAAGGATTATTGCCCATGACCCTTGCCCATTGTCCCTGCGTCACCGGCGTGGTCTGCAGGTAGAAAGCTCTGGTGATCGTCACCTCGTGCTGGACTTCGTCATCCTCACGTCCCACATCGGCCCCCGGGCTTCCCATCATGAAGGTGCCGGCAGGGATAAGAACGAACTTCATCCCGATGCTGTTGGTGAAGGCCTTTCCCGCTGCGGTGACAGTCTCCACATCCTCAGCGGCAGTACTCGACTCGAGTTCAAGGCCGGGCTGATCGGGGAGCGGAACAGGGCTCTTCACCGGAGGTCGAACCCCTCCTGATTCAGCAGGTATGAACTCGACAGGTTGAGGTCCCCCAGCAGGCAGTTCCATACTGAAAGCTTGGAGCAAGCGTCTCAGCGCTGGATTAAAGTCTTCGGTAAAATCGATGTTCTGCACACGGCGCAATCTTAATGGTAGCTCACAGTTCTTGTACAGCACAGGGACAACCAGTTTTCTTTGTTCTAGAGCAAATGAAACTTCATCCATAACATTATCAGAGTCAACCGCAGCCGGTGAAAGAATGACCAACACGGATTCTGCAGTTCTTAGGGCTTGCATGACGGCGCGGTCCCAACGCTCACCAAGCGGTATATCGAGCTGGTCGATCCAAAGATTCGCTCCCGCAGACCGTAAAGACTGGGCCAACTTCAGAGCGAACTCCTCATCGGCACGAGCGTAGCTGAAGAAAATTCTCGACGTTTCGGTTTCCATAGTAATGATCCAAGAGCGCTTGCGTCTGCCGCGGCGAACCTCTCTTCCCTACCCAGGGATCAGGATACTCGATCCGGTCGTCCTGCGACCCTCCAGATCACGATGAGCGCGCCCAGCCTCCGCCATCAGGTACGTCTCATGAATTAATGTTACCCCGAGCACCTCGCCTGGGGAAGAGGCTGTGTCTTGGGGATTTGGAGGGCTATAGGATCTTCCCAGATTGACCGGCTTTGGACGGCCAAAGGGGATCGATGCCCGAAACACAAGAAGGAAAATTTCGGATTCAGTTGCCGCGCGGCAACGACTCCGCTTCCGGCGATCGTCTCAGGCCGGCCGCCGGTGAGAGGCAGCCTGACGGCGATGGAGATTTCCTTGCATTCGTCCACCAGACCTTGACCTTCCGCCGGCCCCAGGATCGGGCCGCCTTCACATCGTCGCCCATGTAGATGTCGATATGCCGTTTCCACTGGGCCGGCATCATGTCGAGGACGACATATTCGCCCGGGAGACCCTCGATCCAAACCCTGGTCCCACGCCTGAGACCAAGGGAGCTAAGGTCAGGTGATATGGCTATCACCTTTACTCCGGGGACGATGCGATCTCCCCAGGCGCCGACTGTCGGGCTCCCGTCCGTCTGACCGGGAAGAGAATTGTATGCCGTGGCGGTCACCGTGAGAATGTTCTCATATTCAGAAGGCATGGGGCGGATGGTTGCACAGGAGGCGCAGACAAAGGCCAAAAAAAGAGAGAGGAGTGCAGAGAGTCGGCGGAATAAGGGCATGGCGTCTCGTGCATAATGCGGGCGAGGTTCGCTTCACCGCTTCCTGTTCTTGCTCTGCCTCAGGGGGGCTGTGAGGCTCACCAGGGTGCCCCTTCCGGGACTGGATTCGATCTCCACATGGCCGCCGAGATGGTGGAGGCGCTCCCTGATACTGAACAGGCCGAACCGCCGGGCCCGGCCCTCGTGGGAGTCGATCTCGGCAGGGTCGAAGCCGATTCCGTTGTCCTCGACCCGGATTCGGATGCAATCCCCATCCCTGACTATGGTTACCCGTACCTTCTGCGCGTTGGCGTGTTTGACCACGTTGACGAGCAGCTCTTGTACCGCCCGGAAGAGGAGCACCGCCAGGTCTTCGCTCACGGGTTTGGGCCGGCTGTCTTCCAAAAAGTGGACACGGAGGTTGTAACGCCTCTCCACCTCCTCCACCAGACTCTCCAAGGCCGGCACCAGTCCCAGCTCGTAGAGAACGGGAGGGCTGAGCTCAAAGGTGAGGGAGCGCGTCTGCTGGATGGTCCCGTCCAGGAGACCGCAGATCTCTTCGAGATCAAACGCGAGCGGCGAGGAAAGCACGGCGGTTCTCAAGGCGTCAAGCTTCAACTTGGAAATGGCGAGGGCCTGACCGATGGAGTCATGGAGGTCGATGGCGAGCCGCCGCCGTTCACGCTCTTCGGTGAACAGGAGCTCGGAGGCGAGAGTGCGAAGCTGTGTCTGGTAGAGGTGGACCTTCTCTTCGGCCACCTTGCGGGCGGTCACATCAAACATGATTCCCTGAAGGAAGAGGGGTCGCCCCGAGTCGTCCCGCACGATCACGGCGTCGTCGCGAACCCAGATCAACTCGCCCATCCGGTTGAGCATCCGGTACTCCGTGCGGAGCGCCTCACCTCCTTCGTGAGCGCGATGCACCTCGTCCAGGACCCGCTCCCGATCCGCCGGGTGGATTTGCTTCCGCCAGATATCGGGGTCGGCCGCGTACTCCGCCTGAGAGAAGCCGATGAGCGCCTCGATCTGGGGGCTCACGTACAGGGTGCTGCTCCCTTCGTCCAGGGCCGCCGTGTAGGTCACCGCCGGGATCTGTTCCACCAGGGTCCGATACTTCGCCTCCGATTGCCGCAGGGCCTCCTCTGCCAATTTGAGGTCGGTGATGTCCATGGCTGCCACGATCACCCCTCGGGAAAGATCCGAGTGGTGAAGTGGGCTCGCCTGAAGCCGGCAGTGGATCCTGTTCCCGTCCGCAGTCACCATGAGAGTCTCCGCCCGGCCGACGCCGCCGCCCTTGATCGGGGCATAGAGCTCTCGACCGACCCGCGCAAACTCCTCCTCGGTGGGGTAGAAAATCCTAACACTGCTTCCCTCCAAACAACCAATCTCGTAGCCCATCATGTCGTACTTGGCCTTGTTGGCCCACGCCAGGGTCCTCTTGTGAACCAGGCTGATTCCCACCGGAGAGGCGGAGAGGATTGCCTGGAGCGTCGCCTCGCTCTCCCGGAGGGCGTCTTCGGCTCGCTTGCGCTCGATGAGCGCGCCCAGCGTCCCGGCCGCGACTCTGAGGGCCTCCAATGCAGCGGCGGTCCACTCCCTTTCCTCCAGGCATTCGTCGAACCCGATGAAGCCCCACCACTTCTGGTCCACGAAGATGGGGACCACGGCAACGGACTTGATCTCCTGGGGCGCCAGGATTCGCCGCTCACTCTCCGGAAAATCCTGGACATGGCCTTGGACGGCCTCGCCCCGGCTGAGTATCTCCGCCCAGCGCACCATGCCGCCCGCCCGCCAGTCAAAATCTTGGATATCGGGATTCTCTGTTTGCGAGGTGATCCCCGGGGCAACCCATTCGAAGCGTTGACTGGTGATCAGAGAGCCCGATTCGTTGAGGTGGTTTTCGAAGATGTAGACCCTGCTCACCTCGGCGGCCTGCCCCAATTCCCTGAGCAGCTCGCGGATGGTCTCCTCGAGGGGCGTCACCCTCAGGAATCGCCCGACCGCGGTTCCGAGGGCTGCCAGGATTGAGTCGCGGCGACGGAGTTGTCTCTCCGCCTCCTTGCGCTCCGTGATGTCCCGGTAAATGGCGCAGATCTCCGCCCTGCCGTTCTCACCGTGAATCAGCATAGCCAGGACCGAGACGGGCACCAGGGTTCCGTCCTTGCGCCGTCGTACCGTCTCGGTGTCGATCGTCCCTCCTCCTTTGAGGGTCCGATAGAACTGGTTTCCCTCGGCCGTGAGCTCCGACGGGACAATAAGCTCATTGATGGGCCGGCCTACGGTTTCGGCGGCGGTGTAGCCGAAGACGCGGCTGAACTCCCGATTGATGCGCACGACCCGATCGTCCCGGTTCAGAAGGGCAATCGCCTCCGGGGCGCTGTCAATGAGGTTTTCGAGGTTTGTCTTCTGAAACCGCAGCTCCTTTTCGGCCCTCCCCCGCTCCTCAATCTCCCGTCTCAGGCGGTCATTGGCCGCCACGAGCTCGGCGGTGCGCTCCTCGATACGCCGCTCGAGGTCCTCCTTCGCCTTCTGGAGAGCCTCCTCGGCGCCCTTCCGCCTCGTGATGTTGAGGACGCAGCCTTCGTAGTGAGTCTCGCCGCCCATACCTTGCACGGTCCGGGCGGTGTCAACGACCCAGACGATCGTGCCATCCCTCCGGCGAAGCCGGGCCTCGAACCAGTGGACTACCCCCTCGGCCGCCATGAGCGCCTGCCACCTACGACGATCCTCCGGGTCCACGTAGAGGTCGGCAACCGGGACCGCGATCAGGGCCTCCCGGTCCGGGTAGCCGAGCATCTGTACCAACGCCTCGTTGGCGTCCACGATCTTCCCTGCCGGGGTGGTCCGGTAGAGACCCACGGGGAGCCCCTCGAAGAGCCCTCGGTATCGGGCCTCCGACTGTCGCAAGGCCTCTTCCGCCTGCTTCCGCTCGGTGACGTCCAGGCTCATCGACCATTTGGACTTGGTGCCGTCGGACCGTTGAATGGGGGTGTTCACCACATAGTACCAACGCTTATCTTTGGGACTTCGCAACTCCCACCTGACCGTCTCGCCCCGGAAGACCCGCTCGTTGACACACCACGGGCACACGGAGTCAAGATCATGGAGGGCCCGGTAGCAGAGTTGGCCGGTCGCATCGTGTCCAATGCGACGGATGGCCCGGTCGTTCATGAATTCGACGCGGAAGTCCTGCGAACAAAGATAGATCAACCCGTCGAAGGCTTCGAACATGGCGCGACATTGCTCGGCCACGGTCGGCAGAGAAATACGTACCGTACCCCCCTCGCCTTCCAGGCGGGCGAGGCGTTGCCGGAGCTCGACGAGCTCGCTCTCGAGTTGCTTCTTGGTCTTCCTCTGGTCTTTCATGGCATTCGTCTTTCGCGATGGACCGTGTTTCCGCAGCCAGATTCCCTCCGTCCCTATTCCGTCTGTGTCCGCCGGCCCCCGGCGGGAGAGCCTGAGGCTCGGCTGATAGGGGCATGAAGATCTCGGGTTCTTTAAAAGGGAGCGGGAGGCCGCGGTCTGCTGCATTCACGCTACCACAGGAGACCTGCAGGGGTCAAAGGAAACAACACCCCCCACTTTCTCGAAACCTTCCGGGGTTGTATACTTCACACACCTCGGCTCGATCGGGTCAGAACCAATTTCAGGCGTGTAATGGCTGCGAGAGGATTTCCCTTGTCCAGATCGACTCACGACATCTTCAGGGAGCTGAGAACGGCGATCAGCGGTGAGGTCCACACCGGCCCGCTGCGGCGATACCTCCTGTCAACGGATGGAAGCATCTTCCAGGTCCAGCCCGCCTGTGTGGTCTACCCGCGGACCGCGGCAGACGTAGTTTTTGCGGTCCGTTTCGCCCGGAACCACGGTCTCACCGTCCACCCGAGAGGCGCGGGGAGCGGCCTCTGCGGCTCGGCGCTGGGTACAGGCATCATCATCGATTTCACCAAGTACATGCACAGGCTCCTTCGTCTGGACCTCGGGGAGCGAACCTTCGAATGCGAACCCGGGTTCCGCTGGGGCGAGCTGGAGCAAGCCCTGCAGGGAAAAGGTTTGTTCTTCCCGCCGGACCCCTCAAGCGGCGAGTTCGCCACCTTCGGCGGCATGTATAGCACCAACGCCAGCGGCGCGCACTCGGTGAAGTACGGGACCGTCGCCGACTACATCCTCGATGCCGACGTGGTGCTGAGCAGTGGTGAGGTCATCACCCTCTCGGAAGTCCGGGGGAAAGGGCTGGATGAACTTCCGGGTTATCTGCGGCGCCTCGCCGCGCTCTACGAAGAGCACCGACACACGATCGAGGCAGCCTATCCCAAGCCGCCTTCCAACGTCTGCGGCTACAACCTCCGGGGTCTCGTGCGCGACGGGAGACTCGACCTGGGGCGACTTTTCTCAGGATCCGAGGGCACCCTGGGAATCGTCACCCGGCTGAAATTCCGCCTCCTCGAGAGGCCCCGATATGACAGCCTGGTCGTGGCCTTCTTCGGCGATACCCTGTCGTCGGTGCGGGCCGTCCAGCGAACTCTCGAGCTCGGCCCCTCCGGAATCGAGATCATGGATAAGTCGCTCCTCGCGCTCGCCCGCGAGAGCGATGAGAATTTGAGAGAGCAGATTCCCGAGGGAGTGGAGGGCATACTCCTCATCGAGTTCGATGGGACGGATGCCGAGAGCTGTAGCCGCCTGGCAGGCGAGACCACCCGGATGTTGAATTCGGAGGGTTTCACCAGCGACGTTCATCTGGCGGTGACGAAAGCCGACAAGGAGAGGTTCTGGGCCGTACGCAAGGCAGCAGTCCCCATCCTCTATCGCTTGAAAGGTCAAAAGAAGATCCTCGCCCTGGTCGAGGACGCTTCCGTCCCCATACCTGCCATGGCCGACTATGTTCAGGGCATCTACCGGATCATGGATACGCACCAGGTGCGGTTCGTTCTCTACGGCCATATCGCCAGGGGCTTGCTTCACACGCGGCCCCTTCTCAACCTCAAGGCGAGCAACGATATCGATCTCCTCCGAGTGCTCGCCGACGAGATCTTCGAACTGGTCCACGGTCTCGGCGGCTCGGTCTCGGGCGAACACGGCGACGGCAGGCTCCGGAGCGCCTATATCAAGAGGCAATATCCCGGAATCTACGACCTCTTCCTGGCCACGAAAGGATTGCTGGACGGGGACGAGATCCTAAACCCCGAGATCAAGACCCGCCACGACCCGGAGCAGATGCAGAGAGCCCTCCGTTTTGGCAAGGGGTACCAGAGCGCGGGTCTCAGCAAGAAATACCTTCGTTGGCCTGAAGGCTTCGACGGGGAGGTGGAGAAGTGCCACGGCTGCTCCAAGTGCACGACCATCACCACCGCGACCCGTATGTGCCCGATCTACAAGGTGACCCGGGACGAGGCCGCGACGCCCAAGGCGAAGGCGAACGTGCTCCGCGCCCTGTTGAGCGGCGCCGTTGAGGGCAGGAATCTGTATGAGCGGGCCTTCCGGGAGGTGATCGAGACCTGCGTCAACTGCGGGAGCTGTTACCGGGAGTGCCCCTCCCAGGTAAACATCCCGAAGATGGCCCTCGAGGCCAGGGTTCACCACGGAGAGAAATTCGGAAAATCCCTCGAGAGCCGGCTCCTGGCCAACCTGGAACAGGCCGGAAAGGCGTGGAAGTATCTGCCGAGGGCCTTGAGCGGGCTTCTCGATCTTGGTGCCGCCCGGGAGGCCATGGAGCTTGTTGCCGGCATCTCCGCCAAGCGGAAACCCCCGGTCTTTGCCAACTACTCCCTCTTCGACCAGGTGCGGTTTCAGGAGGGCCGTGGCGAACCCACGGTCCTCTACTTTGCCGGCTGCTACGCCTCCTACCTAAGGCCTGAGATCGGCCTGGCCGCTCTCAAGATTTTGAAGAGCATGGGGATGACCGCCCTCGTCCCTCCGCAGCACTGCTGTGGCCTCCCCATGCTCTCAAAAGGCATGGCCAGGGAGGCCAGGGAGCGTGCAGAGAAGAACCTCAGGCAGTGGTCTCTTCTCTTGCGACGGGCAGACTACGTTACCGTGACCTGCTCATCTTGTGGGCTCTCTCTCATGCAGGAATGGTCCTATCTCTCTGATCGCGAGGAGGTGAAGGGGATGCGCGGCAAGGTCCTCCACATCAGCGACCTGATCAACCGACATTGCGACCGCCTGAAGGTTAGGGAATCCGCTCTCCGCCTCTCCTACCACAACCCCTGTCACCTCAGGGTTCAAAGCCGGCCGGAGAGCTCTCTTCGCCTGCTCTCACAACTCCCGGGAGTCACCGTCGAGGACCTCCAGGCCCACTGCTGCGGCATGGCCGGGAGCTGGGGCATGGCCGCCCGCAATTACGACCTGAGCCGAGCCATCGGCTCCGACCTGATCGGCAAGCTGGATAGCTCCCCCTCCACGTTCGGAGTCACCGACTGCCCCACGTGCCGCATGCAGATGGAGGAGTTTAGCCGAAAACCCGTCAGACACCCGGTGGAGATCATCGCCGAGCATCTCGTCAGATAGCACGGACTTTGCCCGCACCTGTGTCCACCTCACGGGGTGCCATATCGGGTCAAGAACCGATCCAGTTGATTGGCGAAGGCCTGGCGGTCACTCTGACTGAACGACGATGGGCCGCCCGTGTCCACGCCCGCGCTCCGCAGCTCGTCCATGAGGTTGCGCATGGCCAGGCGCTCCCGAATACTATCTTGCGTGTGAAATTCACCCCGGGGATCGAGGGCGTGGCCACCCTTGTCGATGACCGCAGCGGCAAGGGGAATGTCAGCCGTGATCACCAGGTCGCCGGGTTGCATGTGCTGGGCTATGCTGTCGTCGGCCACATCGAATCCGCTAGCCACCCGGAGGGCCTTGATAAAGCGGGACGCTGGGGTTCGCAGTGGCTTGTTGGCGACGAGGATCAAAGGGACCCGGGCCCTCTCAGCGGCACGGAACAGAATCTCCTTGATCACCTTTGGGCAGGCATCGGCGTCAACCCATATCTGCATCGCCTTCTCTTTCGCTGAACCGCTCCGTTCGCGGGGAAATCCCCGCGCTGCGCGCCCCGGCGGCGTCTTATCACTATCGGCCCTCCCGCCGCTCAGCATGCCCGCGCCCTCGGCGACCTATTCGCCCGCTCAAAATCGAGTGTTTCTCCAAGTCTGCGGCGCAGCACCATCGAATCACGGGAACTTGGACTTCAAGTCGCGCATATGGAGGAGTTGGTGACCATAGATGGCGGTAATCATCACCTCGAGCGTGACCTCCCCCAGGGCCGGATGCCGTCCCCGGCGGTCCAACTGACTATCCTCGAGGGTGCGAACCCAATCCAGGGTCACCTGGCGAGTCTCGGCCAATGCCGACAGCAGCTCCTCTGGGGACGTATCCCTGAGCCGCTTCCGCTCTTCCGCGTTGAAGGCGTCGAGATCGAACCCTGGCGACGCGCCGGGACCTCCGGCGGCGACATCTTGGGCAATCTGCAGGAGCCGCGGCTCCGCGGAGACAAGGTGCGCCAGGAGATCTCGAACGTTCCAGGCCGGGGGGCCGTCATAGATGATGCGGCGCCACTCATCCCCAGCCAGCGAGCCGAGGATCTCCTGCGTCTTCAGGCCGCCCTTCTCGAGCTTCGCAATCAGGGACTCAACTCGTTCCGATGCCATCTGTTTTGTTCTTCCCTGAGGCGGGGGCTCGTGCCAACCCTTGCGCCTCTCGCAAGATATCCGTCAAACCCTCTGCCTGTGCAATAGCCCGTGCCTCCTCCACCAGATCCGAGGAATTGCACAAATCAGGGCTCATTGTGGAATGGCGGGCGCATTCCAGGAGTGCCCGCGCTTCGGCGCTTTTCAAGCCCGCCTTGGCTGCCTGGATGACTTCGACCAATGCACGAGCGGCATGGGCTTCTGCACTGCCGACTTCGGTGAAAACGGCCTTGGCCGCGCTGGCCATATCTAGTGCATTTGCCGGATCGCTCTTCATTCGATACGCACGGGCCAGATTGAAGAGGGCAAGCCCTTCCACACGGGTATTGTTGTCCTCATGGGCCTGCTGCCGGGCCTGATGCAGACACGTCAGTCCCTCGTCCATCTGCCCCAGGCCGATGTGGGCAAGACCCAGCACATTGAGGACATAGACCAGGGTATGCTCCCATGTGCTCTTATGGTACACGGCGATGGCCTCTTCGCCGTACCTGATAGCCTGCTTCAAGTCTCCGATGGCAAGACAAGCCAGAGAAAGGGCATCATAGGCGAGCGCCTGCCCCTCCACCTCCCCAAGCGATGTTGAGAGACTTAATGCGTGCTGACCGTGATCGAGCGCTTCCTTCAAATCCCCCCGATAGCTACAAAGAATGCTCAGGTCGCCGAGTGAGCGTGCCTCTCTCCTCTGCTCTCCGATCCGCCGGTAGAGATTGATGGCCTCATCGAGGTAGGCTCTTGCATCATCGAGGCGACCCATACGCCGTGAAACCTCCGCCATCGCGTCCAGCGAGTCGGCCTCGATGATTGAGTCTCCCAGTTCCCGGGCGAGTGCAAGCGCCCTCTCAAAATGGTCTTTCGCCTTTGCAAAGGGGCCAAGAACCTGATAGGCACACGCCAACCCATACGCATGCAGCATCTGCAGACGCCGGTCCGTGATCTTTCCATCCACCTTCTGGCGCATCACAAGAGCGCGGGCTGAAAGCCCGATCATGATCAGATAGTCCACGTCTATGTCGCTCAAAACTGCGGCGGCGTCATCGTAGTCGCCCGCCTTGACCCGGTGTTCGAACTCGATCAGCAGGGGCTTCAGGCCCTCTAGGGTCCGCCAGTGTTCGCGAGGCACACGAAGCTGAACGTACCAGTCCGCCGCGCGACGCTCGAGAGCCTGGCAGTTGTACTCGCCCCGGTTAGGACACTGGCTGTAAATATAATCCTGGTCAAAAGGATGCAAGGAGAGCATTTGGGTCTCGCGGTCCACCAGAACCATCAGGGCGCGGATGAGGCGCCGGACGATTTCCGGTGTGTCGAGCCCCGGCACGAACGGTTGCAGCAGGTAGTCCAGAGCTGGCAGCGGCACCGGACGCCCGAAGATAGCCAGAGCTTCCATCACCCTCCTGGCGTGATCGTCCAGGCGCTTGTATCCCTCTTTGATCAGCGCCTCGGCTACATCCTCATACTGGAAGAACCGCTTGACAACATCTCCGAGCCTTGCCAGCGGGGCATCAGCCATGATCCCGGCAAGGACCACCAGGGCCCGCGGGAGCCCGTGCACACGCTCAACGGCTCTGGCGAGATCTTCCTCCGGAGCATCTCGCAGGCGGGCTTCCCCGCTGGCGTCCAAGTCGCGCAGCATGGCAACGCCTTCGGCGAGCGATAGCCCCTCCCACAGGGGCACCCTCTTATCAAACCGCTGCGCCTCCCGCCGGAAGGCCAGAGGGATTTGCGAGGTGACCAGCAGTCGTGCGCTCTGCGGCGTGGCGAGGCTGATCTCGAAAAAGGCCCGCACTCCTTCATCGGTGATCTCTCCTTTGTCGTTCAGCAGATCATCGACATGGTCCAGCAGCAGCACGTAGAGCCCGTCACTCATCGCCCCCAGAAGGCTCTGGATTTTATCCTCGATCTTGCGCTGCTTGGTCCAGGTTTTGTTGAGCTCCTCTTCCCGCTTGCCGCCCAGCATCTGCGCGCAGTCGTGAAAGATCTGCTCGAGGGTGATTCCGTCCGTGCGGGTGCTGAGATAAACGATGCCGTCCACCGACAGCGAGTCTTCCGTATGCGGCCAATGTCCCTTTTCAAGATCCATGAGGAGTTTCGTCGCGAGCGCCGTCTTGCCGATGCCCCCACGCCCGATGATGCTGACCACGTGAGTGGAAGGCTCTGCCAGCAGGCGGCTCAGCTCGCTCTGCTCCTGGCTGCGGCCCTTGAAAAAGTGAGTCAGGTCCGGCAACGGCAGGCGGCCGACAACCCGCTGCCGGGGTTTACTCTGCTGCCGCTCGCTCTCCCGGACGATGTTCTGGCGCTGTTCCTCGAGACCAGATCTGATCCGTTGCTCCTGTTGGTACCGAGATTGGACGTTGCCGACAGGTGTAGTCGGCTCAACTGGCAGTGATTGTCGAGAAATGGACTCCCTGAGCCACGAATTAATAGACTCTACCAAAGCTTCAAAATCAGACCGGCTATGAATGTCTGGAGTCAGGGTATTCATGTTCTTGAGAATATTGGTAAGTTCAGCAATAGTGTTCCGAATGTCAGTATAGTGATCAATTTCTTCTCGAATTCCTTGTAGGTATTCCGGACTAACTTTCCCTATTGCCTCAGTTAATTTTTTCTTCTTATCTTCCCAATATTTGATATATTCAATTCTATAAACTGGGTCGTAGATTTGTGCATCATTTAGAATAATTGGAAAAATGCGATCGTAAAAATTGCCGTTCTTGACAACATGAATCAACTCGAACATACAGTTAGGCGACTTCAAATATTTATCGCTGATCACTGCGATTACACATTTGCCTTGTCCGATCCGCTCCATGAACTCTTTAATCATTCCTTTGTAACCGAGATCTCGCTTGTCACGGATGATACTAATACCTTTCTGCTGGAAGGCCTGATCCAATCGATTGGCGAATTCCTCGCTGTCATCGCCCCAAGCGTAGGATAGAAAAACTTCTCTAGGATCTCCCGACATACCAACTGCACCTCCCCGGATTGCCCAGGAGACCTGGCGCGCCGGCAACGATAAGCGAGTGCCCCAAGCGGACGATTTCGCTGCCGAGCACCCGGCAAGCCTCTCCGAACTCATTCTCGCTTCCGGTCAGCCCCCAGTGCTCGGCCTCCTTGTCTTTCCAGCTCCCGACGACTGCGATCCGCATCCTGTTACTCTCCCACGCC
>JAGFXI010000144.1 GCA_017861095.1 Deltaproteobacteria bacterium
TGCTGGTCCATGTCGAAGGCGCCCTGGAGGAGCTCGGTGAAGTTCTCGAAGCCGACGTGGCAGGCGATGGAGAGGCCGATGGCGGACCAGAGGGAGTAGCGACCGCCGACCCAGTCCCAGAAGACGAACATGTTATCACGGTCGATGCCGAAGGCTTCGACCTTCTCGGTGTTGGTCGAGACGGCGACGAAGTGCTTCGCCACGTGCTTCTCGTCCTTGGCGTGCTTCAGGACCCACTCCCGCGCCGAGAAGGCGTTCGTCATTGTCTCCTGGGTGGTGAAGGTCTTGGAGGCGATCATGAAAAGGGTCGTCTCCGGACTGAGCCGCCTCAGGGTCTCGGCGATGTGGGTCCCGTCCACGTTCGACACGAAGTGAACCCGCAGGTCCTCCTTCGCGTAAGGCCGCAAACACTCGGTCACCATCACCGGCCCCAGATCGGACCCACCGATGCCGATGTTCACGATGTCTGAGATCCTCTTCCCCGTGTACCCCGTCCACCTCCCGGAGATGACCTGTTCGGAGAAATGCCTGATCTTTTCCAGGACCCCATTCACCTCCGGCATCACGTCCCGGCCGTTCACGAGGATGGACGTGTTCGCCCGGTTCCTCAGGGCGACGTGGAGGACGGCCCGGCCCTCGGTCTCGTTGATTTTGTCTCCGGTAAACATCTTGTCGATGGCGTCCTTGAGCCCTGCTTCCTCAGCGAGGTCCAACAGGAGCCGGAGGGTATCCTTGGTGATCCGGTTCTTCGAGTAATCCACGAGGATGTCGCCGAAGCGAAGGGAGAGCTTGGCAAACCGTCCGGGATCGGCGGCAAAGAGCTCCCTCAGGTGAAGGTCTTTGACTTGGTCGAAATGGGCTTTCAGTCTGCGCCAGCTTGAAGTTTTCGTCGGGTTGACTCTCTGCAACATGGCGGGAGCCCTCCTTCCTTCGGCTAGGGGATGACGGCATTCTAAACCAGGTGATCTCGCAGAGGAAGCGCGGTGAAGGGCCTAGCCCCAATACGGTTGCTTTAAGGTTCGAGGTTGCTCCGGAGCCGGAAGAATCCCCCCAGCCCCCTTTCGTAAAGGGGGTCGAGGCGGGATTTCTTCCGAGCGATGGCCTCAGTGAAGCGTATTGGGGCTGGCGCGCGAATCCCGGTCGATTATTGGTGGAACGTGAAGGTCGGCCCGTGCTATGCTCCACGCCGTTGACGAGGGCATCCCCCGTGCACCGTGAGCATTCGTTGTTGCTCTAGATCCTAAACCTCGAAACGCGGTAGAAATCATGGCTACCGACATCAGGAGGCCATCCTTCGTTGAACGGCTCGGGCTCGGCCGGCGGGAACTTCGCGCCTGGGCCATGTATGACTGGGCGAACTCGGCCTTCATGACGACCGTCATCGCCGCCGTCTTTCCGATCTACTATGAAAAGGTGGCGGCAGCGGGCCTCTCCGAGGCGGCGGCGATATACCGGTACGGCATCGCCACCACGATCGCCCTTGCCGTGGTCGCCGTGATGGCGCCGCCCCTGGGGGCCCTCGCCGATATCGCCGGCGCGAAGAAACGACTTCTCGCTCTCTTCCAGGGAATCGGGATCGCGGCGACGGCGGGCATGTTCTTTATCTACCGGGGCGACTGGTCCCTCGCCCTGCGGTTGTTCGTTGTCGCCAATATCGGCATCTCCGGCGCCTTCACCTTCTACGACTCGCTCCTTCCGCATATTGCGCGAAAAGATGAGCTGGATCAGGTGTCCACCGCGGGGTACGCCCTCGGCTACCTGGGCGGCGGACTCCTCCTCGCCTTGAATCTCCTCTGGATCCAGAAGCCGGGGTGGTTCGGTCTCGCCGACTCCGAGGCAGCCTCCCGGCTTTCGTTTCTGAGTGTTGCCGGGTGGTGGCTGTTGTTCTCCATTCCTCTGTTTCGCCGAGTCCCTGAGCCGACACCCCGTGGGCGCACGAGCGGCCACGCCTCCGCCGGGCTCGTCGCCGCGTCCTTCAGGCGCGTCGGGCGGACCTTTCGGGATCTGCGCCGCTTCAGGCAGGCCTTCCTTATGCTCGTCGCCTTTTTGGTCTACAACGACGGGATCAACACCATCATTCGCATGGCCGCACTCTATGGGTCGCAGATCGGTATCGCCCAGGGCGATCTAATCACGGCGCTTCTCCTCGTCCAGTTCGCCGGGATACCCTTCGCCTTCCTCTTCGGGCGGGTGGCGGCTTGGGTGGGGCCGAAGAGGGCCATCTTCTTCTCCCTTGGCGTTTACGTCGTGGTGAGCATCCTCGGCTACTTCATGAGGACCGCCCTTCACTTCTACCTTCTCTCCATCCTCGTCGCCACGGTCCAGGGCGGGAGCCAGGCCCTCAGTCGATCGCTCTTCGCCGCCATGATCCCGCGGCAGAAGTCGGGCGAGTTCTTCGGCTTCTTCGCAGTGTTCGAAAAGTTCGCCGGCATCATCGGGCCTCTCGTCTTTGCCTCCATGGTGGGGACTACGGGGTCGAGCCGGATCGCGGTGCTGTCGGTGGCGGCGTTCTTTCTGGCGGGGAGCATCCTGCTCGCCCTGGTGAACGTTCCCGAGGGCGAGCGGTTGGCGCGGGAGGCGGAGAGGGAATTGAGTGCGAACAAGACGTGAGCGGCCTGCACTTTGCTGCCAAGGCAAACCGCCAGAGGCACCATGTGCAGAGCCGCACCGTGCGGGTCGTTCATACCCGCGGCGCCGTCATCCTTTCCGGCTTCAAGATCTCTTCCAACTGTTCTCGAGTGAGCAGCTTCTCCTCCAGCACCAGCTCAGCCACGCTCCGATTCGTATCCAGGGCCTTCTTCGCGATCCTCGTCGAGTTCTCGTAGCCGATATAGGGGTTCAACGCGGTGACCAGGCCCATGCTGTGCTCCACCAGCTGCCGGCAGCGCTCGCGGTTTGCGGTGATCCCCTTGATGCACCGTTGCGTCAGCGTGTTGATCGCCTGGGTGAGCATCTTGAGGGACTGAAAGATATTGAAGGCGATCACCGGCTCCATCACGTTGAGCTGAAGCTGTCCCGCCTCGGCGGCCATGGTCACGGTGAGATCATTGCCGATCACCTGGAAGGCGACCTGGTTCACGACCTCGGGAATAACCGGGTTGACCTTGCCGGGCATGATCGAGGAGCCCGGCGCCATGGGCGGGAGATTGATCTCGTTGAACCCCGTTCGCGGCCCGCTGCTCAGGAGTCTCAGATCGTTACAGATCTTGGAGATCTTCACGGCAACTCGTTTCAGCACCCCCGAGAACAAGACAAACGCGCCCATGTCGGAGGTGGCCTCCACGAGATTTGCCGCCGGCACAAGCTCGACGCCCGAGATCCGAGCCAGCTCTTCGATGGCAAGGCTGGAGTACTCGGGTTTCGCGGTGATCCCGGTACCGATTGCAGTTGCGCCGAGGTTGATCTCCTTGAAGAGATCGACTGCATTGCGAATGCGCTGGATATCCTCTTTCACGGTCACGCGGAAGGCGTCGAACTCCTGGCCGAGGGTCATGGGCACTGCGTCCTGGAGCTGCGTCCGACCCATCTTGATGGCATCGGAAAACTCTACGGATTTTTGCTTCAACTCGTAGGCCAAGTCGCTCATGGCTTTGGTCAGGGGTTCATAGCTGAGGAGAATGGCAAGCCGAATGGCCGTTGGATACACGTCATTGGTAGATTGCGCCATATTGACGTGATTGTTCGGGTGGATGAAGTCATATTCTCCCCGAGAATGGCCGAGAATCTCCAGAGCTCGGTTAGCAATGACTTCATTGGCATTCATGTTGGTTGATGTTCCTGCCCCGCCTTGAATCATGTCAACAACAAACTGAGTGTGCAGGTTGCCGGCGATAATCTCGTCACAGGCGGCACCTATAGCATCGGCTATGTCGTTATCGAGATCACCGAGCTTATGGTTCGCTCTGGCGCATGCTTTCTTCACCATGGCGAGAGCCCTGATAAACTGCGGATAGTGGCCGAGGGGGATTCCGGTGATGTCGTAATTCTCCACAGCCCGCAAGGTCTGAATCCCGTAGTAGGCATCCGCCGGCACCTCGCGCTCGCCCAGGAGGTCGTGTTCCAGTCTGTGCCGTCCGCCGAGGAGAGCCGGAACAGCCGCGCCCAGGTGGCCGTAGCTGGCATACGTAAGGCGATAGGCCATGACGCGCGCCACCTGGGAGAGCATCTTGCGGGCAGCATCAGGGCTTCGCCCGAAGATCTCATCAATGGCCCGGCGCTCGAGGGCCAACACGGTGGTATCGACGACGGCACGGCAGCTGGTTCCATAGGGCTCGTCACCAAGCATCGCCCCTTCGCCGATGAAGTTGCCCTCCCCGAGGCGGGCGACGGTTTTCTGGACCTCGCCTACGCCTTGGAAAATCTCGACTTCGCCACTCTGGATCATCATCAGCTCGGTGCGGGCAGCGCCGGCGCGAAAGAGGTACTCCCCCAGCCTGAAGGTCCGTCTGGTGATTCGTTGTGCAACCTCTTTCAGATCCTGGTCCGCGAGGTCTTGAAACAAGACGACACCCCTAAGAATGGAGAGAAGCTCAGACATATGTCACTCCTTGAAGCCTCACGGTGCTATGATTACAGCTCTGCCGGCTGCAATTCAGCCGAAGGCGAGCACCCGTGCGCCCACAATGTCGCAATTCCGCTCCAGTCCTTGAGCCTTGTGTGAGACACTACACAAACAGCCATAACAACGTCAAGTTCGGTCAGTACCGGGGCCATGAAGCTGGAATCTCGGTGCTTGCCTGTGCCAGATGAGTTTCCCGTTGAATCAAAACGGATCGTGGACCCGAGAGAGCTGCCGGGTCTTTTCTGCAGAGCGGTCGAGCGAGGGAGGCGCCAAAGCAAGTGCTGAGAATCTATTCCAAAGGCTGGCGGGTTAGTTCGCTTGAAGTTTCAACGGCGAGGTTTGACATTTCAAGGCAGTCGCGTATGATCCGTCCAGACCCAGGATCGGAAGAACTCAACAAGGTCGAGGTGGTGACCGCCGCAAGAATTCAGGCTCGCTGGCCGTTTCTTGTTGAAGCCCCTCCTGTTGGACCAAGGTCCAATTGCCCCTTCCGGGTCGTGTCGAGTAAAGTTAAACTGTTGATAAATGTATCGAGTTCCAGGCGGCGCACGCCGCAAACTTACCTCGCTGCGGTCCTGTGCCTTGAATCCTGGCGTACGGGAAATATCTTAAATCCGTCAAATGTTACGGGTAACACCTGGAAGGAGCGTGTTGCGGTGGGTAGCATTCCCAGCAGAGGTTTGTTGAACGGAAAAAGGAGAGGCTGGGATTCGAACCGGTAGGTGGATGTGGTGGAACCAGGAGAGCCTTCCGAGGCTCGAAAGGCAGAGACGGCCGCGAGGGCAGACGGTCAGCATTGATCCCGCGATATCAGATATCTTCCGGCATGATCGGGCGGACCGAAGCATATGGAGGAAGAAGAGCATGAATGGTACCGTGGAGAAGAAAAGACTTGATGAGGCACGAGAGCAGGGCATCCCCTGGAAGAAATGGGGACCCTACCTCAGCGAACGGCAGTGGGGAACGGTGCGCGAGGACTACAGCGAGAACGGCGACGCCTGGAACTTCTTCACCCATGATCACGCCCGTTCCCGGGCCTACCGCTGGGGTGAAGACGGCCTGGGAGGGATCTCCGACGACAAGCAGCGGCTCTGCTTCGCCCTCGCCCTCTGGAACGGCAAGGACCCCATTCTCAAGGAGCGCCTCTTCGGGCT
>JAGFXI010000145.1 GCA_017861095.1 Deltaproteobacteria bacterium
ACGAAGGCCATGAGGGCGTAAGCGGCAAGGGGGGTCATGCCCGAGGCGCGGAGGGCACGGCGCAACGCCTCGTTCTCGTCGTTCCCGTCCGAGCCCGCGGCGTAGAGTACGCCCAGGGTGCTCACCACGATCTCCTTGGCGACAAACCCTGAAAGGACGGCCACACTGGTCTGCCAGTCAAATCCCAGGGGAGCGAAGATGGGTTGGATGACGCGGCCCAGACGGCCGAGGTAACTTCGCTCCAGCCTGAGCTTTTCCCGTTCCGAAGCTTCCATCTCGTGACCGGATCGTGGCCGGGCCGACGAGAGTTCGGCCGGAGAGGGTGTGAGCGCTGTCTGGCTCCGGCCGGCCGGCTCGAGGGCAGGGGCGACCGGATGCCTGGGGAATGCTCCCAGGAACCAGACAACCATGGAACCCACCAGGATCACCCCACCCATCTTCCTGAGGAAGATGACGCTCCGGTCCCACATATGAATAAGGAGGCTCTTCAGGGTCGGCACCCGGTAGGGGGGGAGCTCCATGACAAAGGGCGCCGACTCCCCCCGGAATAGGGTGAGGCGAAAGAGCTTCCCCATGGCAACGGCGAGCGCGATCCCAAGGACGTAAATGCTGAAAATAACGTTTCCGGCACCAGCGCCGAAGAAGGTCCCGGCAAGGAGGACGTAGACCGGGAGCCGGGCGGAGCAGCTCATCAGAGGGTTGATGAGAATCGTCAGTATCCGGTCCCGTTCGCTCTCCAAGGTGCGGGCGGCCATGATGGCCGGCGCATTACACCCGAACCCCATGAGCAACGGGATGAAGGATTTGCCGTGCAGGCCGATCAGGTGCATAACCCGGTCCATGATGAAGGCGGCACGCGCCAGGTAGCCGGTATCCTCGAAGAGGGCAATACAGAAGAACAGCAGGAGGATGTTCGGGAGGAAGATGATGACGCTTCCAACCCCGGCGATGACGCCGTCCACCACCAGATCCCGGAACAGACCTTCGGGCAATGCTCTGGCGGCCAGGCCTCCGAGCCACCCGACCCCGGCGTCGAGCCACGCCATGGGATAGGCGCCGACCGTGAAGGTCAACTGGAACATGGCCCAGATGAAGAAAATGAAGATGGGAAACCCCAGAAGTCTGTTCGTGAGCAGCAGGTCGACCTGGCGGGAGAGGTCGAACTTGCTCTCCGCCGAGACGCGGAGCACCTCTTTGAGAGCACCGCTAATGAAGCCATAGCGCTGGTCGGTGAGGACCATCTCCGTGTCGTCCTGGTAGATTTGGGCCAGGCGGGCGCGGCCCGCCTCGGCCTGGGCGAGGATCCGGCCGCCGATCCCGCCCAAGGCTCCCACCCCCTCCTTGACAGCGCCGTCATTTTCCAGGAGCTTCACCGCCAGCCAGCGCGTCGAATAGCGGCGGCCGATAGAGGGGTCCTGCCAGATGATGTCCTGGATCTTCTTGATCTCCTTCTCGAGCTCATGGCCGTAGGCGATGTGAATGTGGCGGCTCACGGTGTCCCGGTCCTCGGCCACCTCCACGACTTTGTCCAGGAGTTCCTTGATTCCCTGGTTCTTGGTGCCGACAGTGAAGACCACAGGAACGCCGAGGAGGGTGCCGAGCCTGTCGGCAGCGATATGATGACCGCGGGACTCGGCTACATCCGCCATGTTGAGGGCAAGGATGAGTTTTACTCCCAGCTCGATGAGCTGGGTGGCGAGGTAGAGATTCCGCTCAAGGTTAGAGGCATCGACGATGTCCACCACCACATCCGGTTTATCATCCACCAGGAAACGGCGGGCGACGATCTCTTCCACTGAGTAGGCGGTAAGGCTGTAGGTGCCCGGCAGATCCACGACACGAAGGCGATGGCCATTGTGCTGGATGAGACCCTCCTTCTTCTCCACCGTCACTCCGGGCCAGTTTCCCACATGCTGACGGGTCCCGGTGATGTGGTTGAAGATGGTGGTCTTACCGGAATTGGGGTTCCCGGCGAGAGCGACGGTGATGGTCTCCTTGATCACTCGGCCTCCTGCCCCTGTCTCTCCATGAGGATCTGGGCCGCTTCCTCTACCCGCAGGGAGACATGGTAGCCTTTGACGACGAGCTCCACCGGGTCCCTGAGCGGCGCGTACTTCTCCACGAACACCTCGGTGCCCTTTATGAACCCCATCTCCTGGAGGCGCTTGCGGAAGGCACCACTCCCCTGGACCTTGATGATCAGCCCCCGTTCCCCTTGTTTGAAGGCACTCAGTGGAATCACCGCTCCCTCTTGAAAGGAGGTCAGCTCTTGGGCCTCAACTCCCAGGCGTCGGCTTCCATCCCCCGGAGAACTTCATGCATAACCAAGAAATTTTATCAGGGAATCCCCTCCCATGAAACGCTTCAGCCGTTGTTTCTGGAATTCTTGCCCCGGGAGGAGACCAGAATTTTCAGGCTGACCCCATGGCCCAGGGCAAGGCGACTCCCGCGAAAAGCGACGATGTTAGGACCTGGACCGCCGGTCTTGATCACCTCGATTTCCGTACCCGGCGTGAGCCCCATTTCGGCGAGCCGGTGCTGAACCTCTCCCCCGCCGAGGAGTCGATCGATAACCACCTTTTCGCCCGGGAGGACGAAGGCGAGAGGCATGACCGGTTGCCGCTCGACGCGGCATTCGCCGCAGATGCCGTAGAGCTCCATTTTGTGATAGAGAAGCGTGAAGCTATGCAAAAGGGCGATCCGCCGCTGCAATGTCTCCACCTCCGGGTCGTGGAACTCCGTCACCTTACCGCACTTGGCGCAGATGAAGTGATCATGGTGCCAGCCAAGGTGTCGATGCTCGTACTGGACCTCCTGTCCTTCGAAGCTGGTCTGCTGGGCAAAGCCGTAGCGGCAGAGGAGATCGAGGGTCTCGGCGATGAAGGGGACGTCCAGGTGCTGCCCCCGTGTCCGCAATCGTCGCTGGAGAGCTCCAACGCTCACGTGCTCCGGAGTAGCAAGAAATGTCTCCAGCACCTGAAGGCGCTTGTCACTCTCCTCCAATCCGTGCTCTCGGCAAATGGTGAGGAACTCGTCTCTTTCCCGCTCGTGAAGCTTCTCCATGAGAGATGTCACCTTTTTTCCATCCGTGGCCGGAGCCGCCCTGGTCGCTAACCTGGTTCCGATCAACGGTGTGCCTTGCACTTGGGGCAATAGCCGTATACCTCTACCCGGTGGCCGGTTACGACGAACTCGTACCGTTCGCCCACGGACCGCGCCCTCTCCGCCATCGACTGCTCGGCAAACTCCACCAACCCCCCACAGGCGAGGCAGCGGAGGTGGCAGTGACGCTCGTGGCCGTAGATGTGCTCGTAGTGCATGTGACCGTTCTCAACATAAGCCTCCTGCAGGAGGCCGCTCTCAATGAGAAGAGGTATGGTCCGATAGATCGTGGCCCGGGAGATCTTCTCCTTCCGCCGTCGCAGAAGTGAATAGAGCCCATCCACATCGAAATGCTCGTGGGTGGCGAAGATCATCCTGATGACCTGCTCCCGTTCCGGTGTGTTCCGGAGCCCTTTCCTGCGGACGAATTCACGGAATACTGCGATCTCACTTTTCATGGTCACGTCTCCCCCGCGCCCATGTGGCGCCGATTATCCGCTGCACCGGATAGACGGAGACGCGGGACTCTCGGCTCGGTAATCCTGGCGACACCCTTTCTCCACCTCCGGATACTATTGAGGGAGTCTCTCAATAACGTTTCGGTCCCCTCTTGTCAAGGAGAAAGGGCCGCGAAAAGCAAGGATCTACGGCAGTCCTTTTTTCGCGGCTGGCCGGGGAGAGATGTGAGACTTGGTCGACCCTGAGACATCTTCGCAAGAAGAATGAACCGCACGGGTTCCATTACCATCGAGGTATGGGCCGAGGAATGGTATAATCCCGCGCCATGAGAGCCTTCGTCACCCTCGGTTTCGCCTTCGGGCTGATTGGTTTCAGCGCTACCATCGGCCAGATTGTCGCCCTGCGCGAGTTTCTCACCGTTGCCTCGGGAAGCGAGCTCGCCGTGGCCGTGGTCTTTCCTGCCTGGCTCCTCTGGACGGCAGTCGGTACCGTCATCGGGAGCAGGGTCCCCGCCCGGCGCCGCGCAGATCTCTTCGCTTGGCTCCAGATTGCCTCCGGGCCCATCCTCGTGGGCACCGTGTTCCTGATCCGGGCAGCACGGAGCCTCATCGGCATCTACGCGGGAGAGCTGGCCTCCCTCGGCCAGATCCTCCTCATCGCCTTCGCGGGCCTCGCCCCCTTCTGTCTCATCTCAGGGGCCCTGTTCGCCCTGGCCTGCTCGGTCCTCGCCGAGCGCATCCCCGTGTGGAATCGGTCGCCGGGTCTGGTCTACGGTGTGGAAGGATTAGGAGCCGGTGTTGGTGGTCTCCTCTTCAGCCTGGTTCTCATCCACCGGCTTAATTCTCTGGAGATCACCCTCGGCATTGCTGCCATCCTCTGGCTTTCAGGGTTCCTCCTCCTCCAGCAGGGAGGGGGCTTTGGCTGGGTGCGATCATCTCTTGCTCTTGCGATTCTGGCGGCTCTTGCCGCAGCCCTGGTGGGGGCCGCCCGATTGGATCGCGCCAGTCGCCAGTGGCAATGGCCGGGGTTCGACCTCATCGAGTCTCGGGAGACTATCTACGGCCATATTGTCGTGGTGGCGAGAGGATCGGAACGGTCGTTCTTTGAAAACGGTCTTTGGAACTTCACGGTTCCTGATCTCCTCAGCGCCGAGGAGTCGGCGCACTATGCCCTCCTCCAGCACCTCCGTCCCCAACGAGTACTTGTTCTGGGCGCAGGGGTATCAGGCTCCCTGGCCCAGGTGCTCCAGTACCCTTCGATCCAACAGGTGGACTACGTGGAGCTGGACCCCGCCGTCATCGAGCTGGGAAAGATCCACCTCTCAACCGAGGTGACCTCGGCCCTAGAGGACGGCCGGGTGAGCGTCCACTCCCGGGACGGCCGACTCTACCTCGCGGAGACGGAAAACCTCTACGACGTCATCCTCCTGAATCTCCCGGAACCCTTCACGGCGCAGCTTAATCGGTTCTACACCGAGGAGTTCTTTCGGCTCGCCGCCCGAAAGCTTAACGAGGGTGGTATCTTCTCCTTCAGCGCCAGCGCCGCGGAGACCGCCCTGGGGCCGACCCAGGCAGGCTACCTGAAACTACTCCACCGCACCGCCGCCGTTGTGTTCAGAGAGATTGTCGTCTTTCCGACTCACACCGCCAGATTTTTCTGCGCCAACGCCGAAGGGATACTCACCACCGATCCCCAGGTTCTCGTCCAGCGCCTGCGCCAGCGCAACCTGCGCCCGCTCTACGTCCAGGATCACTACATGGTCTGGGACCTTTCCCGCGAGCGGCAAGAGAGCTTCATGGCCATGGTGGAAGGGGCGGAGGAAAAGGGTGTCAACAGTGACCTCAACCCGAGGGCGTATTTCTCCAATCTCAGACTCTGGGGATTCCAGTATTCACCCAACACTCCCAAGCTGCTCGAAGCCCTGGAGCCGCGGAATGTGTGGGTCGCTCTGGGGGCGCTCTGCCTGTTCGGAGTCGCGGCTGGGATTAAGATGAGAACCCTGGGGGCGCGGGTGCTGAGCTCGGTGGCGGTTTTCGGCCTCACCGGGATCTCCCTGGAAATCCTCCTCGTTTTTTCCTTTCAGGTTCTTTTTGGATACGTCTACGCCAAGCTCGGCTTCCTCCTCACCCTCTACATGGTGGG
>JAGFXI010000146.1 GCA_017861095.1 Deltaproteobacteria bacterium
TTCACCTTCCACATCGATACGAGCCAAAACCGTCCGGACGCGCCGGGAAAGACGGAGACGGAACTCAATCCTCTCCGGCTCCACTTCGCCGAGATGCTGGCCGGTGTCGGCGGGATTTCCTGTTCATTCAACGCCACGATCTCGGAGAAGACCCTGCCCGAGGTTCCGGCGATGGTGGATTGGGCGCAAGGACACGCAGATATCGTCCATACCATGGTTTTCATCCTCTACCGCTCTCCCGAATTCGGGGCGGACTTCGACTTCTACGCCCAGGGGAAAAAAATCGAAATCCAGGACACCTACAAAGAGACCGAGTGGGGCGGCGCCAGGCCGCTCAAGGCCGGAGAGGTGGTAGAGAAGATCCGGGAAGCCGATCCCCAGTATGAGCCATGTGCTTACCTGAACGGCACCGCCAATCCCAATTCTTTCAAATGGCTCCTGGCGAACCGGATCGTCCTCGGCGGGGAAACCCTGGGATACGCGTCGCCGCGGTTCATGGAACTGGTGCAGACCTCCTCTCACCTCTTGACTGGGACCTACCTCGCTTACGCTGCACCGAAAAGCGTCGCCCGAGGAAAGCTCGCCGCGTTCTTGGGAGGCCTCGCAGATAAACGGATGCGCGGCTGTCTGAGGGCCATGGTGGGCCGACTCCTGAGCAATCCGTCAAACTTTTTTCGCCAGACTGGCTACATTCAGAGCTTGATGATTATCCAGCCGGTGGATTTCATGCCTGACGGCCGACAGGACATGTGTGACGGCTGCCCTGACGTGACGGTGCGTGATGGAAAACTGGTGTGGAGTTGCAGGCTGGAAGAACTGAATACCTTCGGAGCCTTCGTGCAAACGGTCCCAAAGAGGACCTAGCCCCGCACGCGGGCTGTTGTCAGCGGAAGGCACCGCTCCGGTACAGTCGCCACACGACTTGCCACAAGGCAAGGAGCGGGAAGCGCCGCTGACGCGCCGTCAGTTCCACCTTGATCCCCGAGTGACGCTCGATTTTCCACGCTATATAGTCGGGGCCCCCCTGGAAGGTGAAGAGGCCTTTGACGAGCCTAAGCACCGAGAGCACCTTCCCTTGCAGGGAGCGAAGGGCCCATGCCAAGCGGCTCAGGGAACGGGTCGAGGCCAAAATGGCGGCGTGGTATCGAGAAGGGGCCGTTCCCGGAATAGCCTCCACACGACAGGGCAGCGCTCCAACGGCGGCGCGGGTCGCCCTTTCGTAGTATTCCTCCCAGGCTTCATACAGATGAATGAGCTTGTCGAACCGCTCCGATCTCAGCTCCGTTCGGTAGCTCAAGGTGAGCCCCTGCTGCCATAGATCGCGGGCGGTGAACTGCTCGGATATGCGGGGCAGCACGCGGCCAATGAAGGTGAGGACCGCTTGAGCCAAGGCGTGCCACACCTCAGCGGCAATGCGATCATTCGCGCCATAGGCCAGCACTGCCGGCTGGGCAAACCGTGCCCAGAGGTAGGAGTGAAACCAGCGGCGGGAAGTACCGAGTTTGAAATCGCCGAGCGAGAGAACGGCGTATTTGGCGCGCACCAGACCTTCTCCCGAGGGGAGTTCGAGATAGAAGACGTTTGGCGGCAGGGCCTTGTTTGCGAGGGCTAGAACAAGATTGCGGTAGCCGGAGCGGTAGCGATCCAGCAGCACATAGAGGTCTACGATTCCCTCGCTCTCGTCGTTTCGACGGAGACAGGAGCCATAGAAGAGAATGGCCTGCACGGCGCTGCCGTGGCGGGCCAGGATCTCCTCGCAGAGGGAGCGCACGCCGCGCGGGATGGGGCGGGTGGAGTGCTCACTGACAAGGGCAAGAAGTTGAGCTGGGATCGACACGCTCACAGCCGCAGGAACGAAGCCTGTCCGCCGTCTTGGACCACCACCGGACCGCACTGCGGGTCAGACTGATAGAGTTCGCCGTCCAGGGTAAAACCGCCCTTGAAGGTCAAGCTGACTTCCCGAACGTTGTGACTCAAGTAGCCGTTTTCCGGCGTTCCATGGCGCCCCTGTCGGCCCCGGACGAGAGCGGGCAACGCCAGAAGCATCTTGCGAGGTCGGGCGGTGACCGCCGTGTAGTGCAATGGCCCTCTCTCCTTTCCCCAGTAAGGGCGCAGTCCGGCAGATAGCCGCTCAAGGGTGCTGATCAGCACCATCAGGCAGTTGAGGTAGAGCGGCGGGTTCTGATCAAGGCTGATGGCCATGGGTACTGGGGTCACAAGGTCGCCCTTACCACTCGCAAGAGCCAGCAGCACTCGAAGTATCGTGAGGCCGGGGGCGACATCGCCGTGGAACCCCAGCGTATGAACTCTACGCCGACAAAAGAGGATTCCTTTATAGATTGCCGCCGCCCCGAAAGACATGCCGTAGAGCGGTTGGCGTTCCGGAGTGATCTGCACGCGCAAAACCTGCCGTCGCAGGATAACCCCCTGCCCAGCCCCGGTATCGGCCCAACGGCAAAGCGCTTGCACAGCGTGGTCACGCGGTCCCGCTAACCCTACGTCTCGAGCGATGGCGCTGTCGGTTCCCGACCGGAAAATGGCCAAAAGGGGCGGCCGTTCGAAGGGCCGGTGATGGAAAAGTGCGGTGAGCACCGCCTGGATGGTGCCGTCGCCGCCATTGATGCCGACGATCTCCACCTCTCTCTGGGCGAAGTTCTCCAGCGCTGAAGCCACATCGGTAGGGTTTTGCACCTCCCGATGGTAAGTGCCGAGGTAGCTCGCCAGAATCTGCCGCACCTGTGCCAGTCCCTTGCGATTCCCGCCGCTCAACGGGTTACTGAGCACTCCTAGTTTCAGCCGTCGCCCAGCCCGCAGGGCAACGGGCGAAGGGGCAGGGACGTAATGAGATAAGAGCCTATCGGGCATACGTCATATTTCCGGGTAGTCCGAGAAGCATCGCAGTCAACCCCCAGCGTTCCGTGGCCAAAAAAACCATAATATTATATACTCCGTCCATGATTTCTGTAAAGTCTGAGCGAGCAACTGCCGGTGCCGGAAGCGAGCTCCCCGTCGTCGCCGACACCTTTGTCCTTGCCCACCTGTCCGACTTCCACCTGGGCTTCCCGGACGGTGTCGGCGTCCGGGAGTTACTGAACAAGCGGGTGCTCGGGTACCTTATGTGGCGGTTGCGGCGGCGGGCGGAGCACCGGCCCGAGGTGCTCGGGGCCCTGGTCTCCGACCTCAGGGATATGCGGCCCGATCACATCGTCGTTACCGGTGACCTCACGCATCTCGGCCTCCCTGCTGAATTTCTCCGGGCCCGCCAATGGCTCAGCGCTCTCGGGCCGCCTTCACAGGTCACCGTAGTCCCCGGCAACCACGACGCCTACGTTCGAGATGCCTGGGGAAGGCCCGTGGCCCAGTGGGCCGACTACATGGTATCTGACGGTGTGAGTTCGCCGGACCCTATGGCTCCACTCGGCCTGTTTCCAACGGTAAGAATCCGCGGCCCTTTTGCCGTTATCGGCGTATGCACGGCGCGGCCCAGTCTGCCGCTCCTCGCCGTGGGCACTATCGGCAGGGCGCAGCTTGCACGCCTCGAAAAGGTCCTTGAGACTACCAGTCGGCAGGATCTTTATCGCATCGTCCTTATCCACCATCCTCCCGTTTCGGGCACGGTGACCTGGCACCGCAGACTCACGGACAGTGCCGCGTTCCGGGAGGTCCTGGCGCGACAGGGCGCGGAGCTCGTGCTTCACGGCCACGCCCATCGCACTTTCATGCACCAGCTCAGCACACCTGCAGGCAAAGTGCCCGTGATCGGGGTCCCTTCTGCATCGGCACTCGGGCGCACCGCGGGGCGAGGCTCCCGTTACCATCTCTACCACCTCCGTCGCGGCGATCACAGCTGGGATCTCCGAATCGCCGTGCGTGCTTATCCATTCAACGAAAAGTCGTACCCCGGGCGCGAAACTCTCCTGGACCCCTTCAGTTCGTAGCGGGGTTTCTGCACCCAGTTTTCCCCCCTGAGCGTTCGTCTCGCTGACGAAGGAACCTATGGTGGCGTGCCGGACGTAATGAGGGAGAATGGACGTGGCTCAGGGAATGCGCCGCAACAGCCAGATGGCGACGACGAGGATACCAGCGACGGGTGTCATCGTGGTCACGGCCGGGTGAAAGTCCAGCACGAGCCCCAAACGCCCCATGATCTGGTTAGCTAGGAAGAAGGCGACCCCCACCATGCAGCCCATCATGATCCGGAATCCTGGGGTTCGTTCCCGCGGCGGCCCGAAGACGAAGGTGAGGGAAAGCAAGATCATGGCGCCCGTTGCCACAGGCATGGTGATCTTCTGCCAGAGGGCAAGGGCGTAGGTGCTTGTGTTCTGTCCCCGCTCCCGCAACGCCCTGATGTAATCATAGAGCTCCCTACCGGACAGGGTATCGGGAGGGAGCTGGAGAACGGCCACCTGCTCAGGACTTAGGAATGAGTCTAGATTCAGGGCCGGCAGGGTCTGCATCCTAATTTCGTCATCGACGATGGCTCTCTCGGTGACTTCCTGGAGCAGCCAGCGACGGTCGGGACCGATGGTGGCGCGACTCGCATGGACGGCCCGTATGATCCGCCATTGGTTGTCCCGTTCAAAAATATCGATGTCAGCCGCGACCTCTCCCCTGAAGCTCTTGCCGACGTGGATGAAAGAGTTGCCACGCCGGACCCAGAAGCCCTGTTTCGTTGGAAGGACCCCGGGGTCCACCAGTGCCCGCGAGCGAAGAGTTCGGGCGCTCTGCTCGAGAGGCGGGGCCACGAACTCTCCCAGGGCAACCATCGCCGGGATGAGAAGGGTCCCGGTCACCAAGATGGCGCCGCAGATCCGCCGTGCGGACACCCCAGCGGCCTGCATGGCCAAGAGTTCGCCCCTGTCGGCCAGGATACCCAGGGCGATGATACTCCCCAGGAGGGCACTCATCGGTATGAGGTCGTAGATTCTCCTGGGTGTGGTGAGGGCCACGAAGACAAACGCGTCCTGGGCGTGGAAGTTTCGTTTGCCGACGTTGTCAAGCTGCGTGACGAGCTCCACGAAGGTGAACAGTGAGAAGAGAATACAGAGAAGCAGCAAGAACCCGCCGAGGAAGCTAGTCCCGATATAGCGGTGGAGTATTCTCATGGCATTTCCCTCGTTTTCGGCGCCCTGTCAAGGTGTTGAGAAACCCTTCCCCTGAACACGGAAAGACCTTCCAGACCCGCCTTGGAGCGCCCTTTTCCTGCTCGCTGGGTCGAACCCCTTGAGCGGGCAGCCCTGCTCACGTCTCACTGAAATCCCTCCACCTGATGAGGGCTGGACCACGGGTTTCCCAGCAACGTGCTAGACAGCATGGCCACGTCGCGCGCTATTCCGAAACAGGTCACGAATCTGCTGCCGCAGTAGCCCTATGACCACGAGAGTGAGTAACCCGGGCACCCACCAAATCCCCGGCACAGTGGGGGCGACACCCGTTTCAACCCATGATTTCGCCGTGGCGCTCAGGTTATAGTAGAGGGCGTATATAATTACCCCGAAGACTATCTTGGCATATTTGCCTTGTCGCGGGGCGGTTCGGCTCAGGGGTACGGCGAGGAGTGCCAGGAGTACCGCGGAGAAGGGGGACGCCAGTCGCCATTGCCATTCGGCCACATCAGGGGGGCTGCCGGAGAGGGAGAGTCGCGCCGTGGTCGCGGCCCTCACCCGGTACTTCACCGGCGGCGTTTCTTTCCCCTCCAGGGAACCCCGCTTCGCCTGGAGAAAGACGCCCCTCGCTCGATTCTGGTCGTGGTCTACCTCTTCGGCGAAGAAGATACGGTTCTCGAGGGGGATCTGATAAAAGCTCCCGCCTTCCATCTTTGAGAGATCAAACTGTGCCATGGCGAGATCCCTCAGGCGATAGAAGTCGGTGAATGCCCACGGACGGACATAGAGCGACAGACCCGCTACCAGCACGGCGACGACGAGGGAGAGGGAAAAGACCACCTTGATAATCCGGTTGAGGCTTACGCCGCAGGCGAACAGGGCGGTCATTTCCGTGTCGGCATAAAGGCGCCCGAGAGCAATCACCACAGAGAAGAAGAGGGTCGTAGGCAGAAGAAACTCCAGGCTGACGATGAGCTTGAGGGCGATGAGATAGGCGATGATCCGCCCCGGCAGGAGACCGCTCGCAGCGTCAGCGAGGAACTCGGCCGCGATGTAACTTACAAAAATGCTGAGCAGGAGGGCCGAGATGACCATCAGCGGTTTGACGATCTCTTGCATGAGGTAACGGTCGATGATGCGCATTGGATCTTTACGAGTCCAACAGGACCCCTCCCGTGGATAGGGCTGCCCTTCTCCCTTTGTTACGGGGAATCCTCTTCAACGTCAGGGGGGCTCAGCCTGGCCATTTCGTTCCCGCCTTTCCTTCCGCCTTTGCTTTTGGGCGAAGAACTCCGCATAGAGCTCGGGGTAGTGTTTCTTCCATTTCCGGTGGTACCAGAACCACTGGTCCATGTGCTCCCGGATCGCTCGCTCTACGACATCCGTGATGAGTTGGGTGTTAACGGCGACGTCGGAACGGAGATCACCCGTGCGCTGCACGGGAACGGCAGGGCAGAACTGGACGGTCAGCCTGCCGTCGGCACCTCGAAAACAGAAGCCCGGAATCACCGGGCTGTTGCAGCGCAGGGCCACGAGCGCCGCCCCTGGAGTGGCTGTGGCCTTGTGGCCGAAGAAGTTCACATCCACGCCGTCTTGGCGCCGGCTCATGTCAACGAGCAGGATGACTACCCCGCCGTTCCGGACCGTTTTCGCCATCTCGGCAAAGGCGCCTTCCTTGAAGACGACACGAGTGCCCAGGCGGGTTCGAAGGTTGGTGAGCCAGCGGTCGAGGGGTTTGAAGCGCATGCGCTTGACCACAGTGAGGACCGGAACCGGGAAGTAGCAGGCAGCGAACTGCAGGGCCATCTCCCAGTTGCCGAGGTGCGCCGAGATGAAGACGACGCCTCCGGGTCCATTCATGGCATCGCGGAGGTCTTGCTCACCGACAACGCGAACGCGGGAGAGGACGTCCTCTCGAGAAAAGAACCCCATCTGGGAGATCTCGAGGAGGGTAGTTCCGAGGTGGTGAAAGATGCGCCGGGTCAGGTTGCGGATCTCGGCCCGAGACAGATGGGGCTGGGCAAACTCCAGGTTGCGAACCACCGTGCGGCGGCGTGGGACGTCCACGAGCCGCCACAGATCTCCCAAGAGTCTCCCGAGGCGGAGAATGTAGCTCTGCGGCATGGTAACGATGAGCCGTCGAAGCCCCTCTTTGAGCTGCTGCCTGGCCATGACGATGTTATCCCCCCGGCGGATCTCCCCTCCTCGGGACGCACCGGAAAGGAGGGTTGCCGGTATGCACTGGCCGGTCTTGTCCGTTTAATTTGATGGAGTCTACCGGGCCAGCCGTGCCTCTACCAGCTTCCAGTCGCGGACGGTATCCACATCCACCGCCGCCTCCGGAAAGGGCATGAGAACAGC
>JAGFXI010000147.1 GCA_017861095.1 Deltaproteobacteria bacterium
TGCGCGTTGCTCGCCAAGGGAGAGGAGGCGGTCCTGGCGACAATCATCGGCCACCAGGGGTCAACGCCGCGAACGGCAGGCGCCCATATGGTCATCTCCCAAGACGGGAAGGGCCACGGAAGCATCGGCGGCGGCACTTTGGAAGCCAGGGTGCTGGAAGTCGCGAGAGAAATCCGTTCCGGCAGGTGTTCCCGGATCATCTCCTTCGACCTCTCCTATGAGGCCGTGGCCGGCGCGGAGATGATCTGCGGTGGACGGGTGGAAGTTCTCCTCGACCACATCATCCCGACGACCGAGAATGCTGCCGTGTTCAATCGCTGGCGGCAGGCCCAGGCCGAGAGCGAGGACTGCCTGTTCGTGACCGTCACCTTCGGTGGCGAGGGCGACATAGGACGGATCGACCGCTGCCTCATCCTGGCGGATGGGACCGTGCACGGTTGTTTCCCGCTCTCGTCTTCGGCCCTGCACGAGGTGGCCACGCAGGGCCGGGGGCCGAGACCCATCCTGGTGGCGAAGCTCGAGAACAGTATAGTCGTGGTCGAGCGTGGCCGGGAGCCCAAGACCGTGCACCTTTTCGGCGCCGGTCATGTGGCGCGACCGACGGCGCACATGGCTTCTCTGGTCGGGTTTCGGGTGGAGGTCATGGACGACAGGGATGAGTTTGCCAATGCGGCGCGATTCCCCGACGCCGAGGTGATCCGGGTGCTGCCGGATTTCAAACGGCTCGTGTCCGAAGTAGCCGTCGACGGCGATTCTTTCGTAGTCATCGTTACGAGGGGACATGAACATGACAAGACCGTCCTGGCGCAGATTCTGAAAACGGAGGCTTGCTACGTGGGGATGATCGGCAGTCGTCGGAAGAGGGACGCAATTTACCGGGCTTTGCTGACGGAAGGCTTCACTCGCGAGGACCTTCGGCGCGTCCACTGCCCGATCGGGCTGGAGATCGGGGCTGAAACGCCGGAAGAGATCGCGGTGAGCATTGTTGCCGAGCTCATACGGCACCGCGCCCGTGGACCCGCATGAAGCCGGATCGATATGCCGCCATCATCCTGGCTGCGGGCCGGTCGTCGCGGCTGGGATGGTTCAAGCCCCTGGTCTCCCTCGGGGGTGAGACACTCGTGGAACGGGCGGTTTCTCTGTTTCGGGCGGCAGGTCTTTCCGAAATTCTCGTCGTCGTGGGCCACCGGGGGCGGGAGCTGCGTCCTGTCCTGCGAAAAGCCGGGGTACGCATTATCGAGAACGCGGGGTTCCAGGAGGGGATGCTCTCATCGGTGTCGGCCGGCGTTCGCGGACTCGGTTCGGCCACGGCCGCCTTTTTTGTGCTTCCCGTCGACGTCCCTCTGGTTCGGAACTGGACCGTTCGGCGGCTGCTGGCCGTGCACGAGGAGCGCCCCGGGTCTATAGTTCATCCCTGCTTCTGCGGCAGACGGGGTCATCCTCCCCTGATTCCATCGGATCTCGTTGATGCGATCCTCGGCGGCCCGGCGGCGGGCGGGTTGCGGGCGGTCCTCGTCCGCCACGAGGAACGGGCGGTCGGCGTGGAAGTGCCGGATCGGAATATCCTCTTCGACGTGAACTCTCCGGCCCAGTGTGAAGAACTGGTACATCGCTTTCGGAGATACGCTATCCCGACGAGAGATGAATGTGAGGTGCTTCTCACCTCCGCGTACGGGGTGTCAGAAAAGGCGATGAGCCGCAGTCGCCTCGTGGAACGGGCGGCTCGCACGTTGGGTCAGGCCCTGTGTCAAGCCGGCGAACGGCTGGACGCCGGGCTCATCAGCGCCGGGGCTATGCTCCACGACATCGCCAGGGGTCGGCAGAACGATATCGGGGCCCGCATTCTGGATGAGATGGGGTTTTCTCCGGTGGCAGGAGTTGTGGCCGCTCATACCGACATGGGCGTTGAGGAAAGCGCGCCGATCAGCGAGTGGGAAGTGGTTTACATCGCCAACAAGCTGGTGGAAGGTGATCGCCGCGTTTCCCTTGATCGACGGTCTCGATCGGAGACAGAGCGCTTTGCCGAGGATGCGGATGCTTTGCGGGATGGCGGCATGGGTTGGCAGAAGGCGGTCGCTGTCAAGGACCGCCTCGAGCGGCGCTTGGGGCGTTCTCTCGACGCCGTTCTCCAGGAAGGTGAGCTCCCGGACGATGCCGCATCAATAATGGGACCCCGAGGTTCCGACATTTGACAGTCGCACAGCGAAGGGAGACCCTCACACGAGGGTCAAGGTCAAAGATACAACCCCAATAAGCAACCAAGAGGGTGGGGTGACGTCCGTCCTTTTGACCGGTCCCACTCTCTTGCGGTACCCTTGATCCACAGAAGCCGGCGCCGATTACGTTGAGGTGAATCATGCGGAAGGGATGGACGCTCTTTGCCTGCCTGCTCATAGTGGCGCGATTGAGCATGGGCTGCGCCACGTCACCGGCCGCTCCGAAGGTTTCCCAAGTCCCTGTCGAGGAACAAGCAGTCCTTCCTCCAGACGTACTGATGGATATCCAGGTAGCTGGCAGGGAAGTCCATTTGATCTTCAAACTCTCCGATTCCACCTGGAGGACCTATACCACCTTCGAGGTCACTGACCCCTCCCGGGTGATAGTGGATCTCCCTAACACTTTGGCGGACGGCATACCGGCGTCATGGCCTGTGGAAAACGGGCTGATCAATAAGATCGAAACCGCGACGGTCCACCCCAACTTTCAGCCCTACACCCGGGTCGTCATAGAACTAGCACGAGAGATCCCCTACACAATCGGCCGCGCCGAAGAGGAGATACTCGTGAGCTTCGATCAGGCCCCCGAATCGCTTGTAATATCCTCGGCCTTGGTGAGGGTGAGGGCAGAGCCCCCCACTGTCGAACCGTCTTCAGAGATACCCTTCCCCCAATCCCAGCCTACCGGAGAAGAGAAACTCCGCCCTGCCGGTCGACTCCTCACCATTCAGGCGTCCGCAATTGACCAGGAGGCAAACTTCCTCATCGTTGCGGATGGCAGGCTGGATCAGTACCGTGTCTTCAGTCTGACAGACCCACATCGCGTTGTGGTGGATCTCCGGGGAGTACAAGCCAGCGACGTCACGGATGTCCTGACCTTGAGCGGATCTCTCGTCAGGAGGGTGAGGGTAGGCCTGCATCCGCACAAGGTACGACTCGTTTTCGATCTAACCCCTGAGGTTGGAGTTACTTATCAGGTGATCTCGGAAGGTGACACGCTGCAAGTCCTGTTCAGGCCGGCGTCAGAGGTTTCGGCTTTGCCAGGAAACTGAGGCATCCCAGACGCGGCGAATCGCTCTACGCAAACAGCACTGGAAAAGGACATCAAACGACCGGGTGTGGCGGTCGTGGCTGGAGGAAGATCTTATCATCCCGATCACTTTCTGTTATCATTCGTTTAGGTGGCCGACGATGGAGGCAAAGATTCCACCTATGCGGAACAGGCTCAATCACTTTTCTAGTTGAGGGGAGTGTTCTTAAGAATGCAAATCTCCCATGGTCGTGACCAAGGGGAGCAATCTACCGAGAGGAGATCGGAGGTGGAGCCTGCCGGCGCCCTCCCCAACCGTTACCTGATCCGGAGGAAGGGCGAAGCCCGGGAACTGGTCTGCAGCGAGTCGCCCACCATCGCCGTGCGCATCGAGCGGGGCACAACGACACCCTCCGGCACTGCCCACAAGGCGCCGTCGGGAACGATCTATCTCGACGGAGCGGCCGAAGGGGCACCCTTTCTTGACGCGGAGAAGGCTGTCTACAACTTGAATCACCATGAAGGCTGCGTCCGCTCGTTCACGTTAGCCACCTGCGAGCAGGCCTTGGTGCTGATCCGCAAGGGCTTGGACCTCCAGGGCAGAGACTGGACCATTCACGCCAACGACCCTGACTTTGATACCGTCCTTGCGATTTGGCTATTGCTCAACCATCTGCGCCTAAACGACCCCGATGATGAAATCCGCAGGAAAGTCATCCCTCTCGTACGCCTTGAAGGCATCATCGATGCTCACGGATTGGACATGCAGGAGTTGTGCGGCTTTCCGCTGGAGGCGCAGGAATCGGTCTTCGCCGATCTGGAAAACCTGCGCGGCAAGGAGGTCGCCCTGAAAAAAGAGGGGAAATGGGACACGATCGACCTCCTGCAATACACGGCCGGCGTTCTGCGCAGTATCGACGGGATGATTTATTCTCCGCATCATTTCCTAGGGGTGGTTAAAGTCGAGGAGCTGGCCCGCGCCGAGATCGGTGAGAAGAAGCTAGCGATTGTCTGCCGGGCGGGCCTAGGGATCTATGAAGTGGAGCCGCATCTCCGTCGACTGCACGGCAAACGTCTCGGCGTCATTATCCTTCAGAAGAATTCCAATACCTACACCTTGCGCCAAGTCGACACATTCCACCCGGTGACACTCGAGAGGGCCTATGAGTGGCTCAACCTGATCGACCCGACCGCGGGGAGTCGGCGGTCGGACAACCGCTGGAGCGGATCGGAAGAGATAGGAGGTTCGCCCCGGGCCACCGGAACGTCGCTGAGCCCGCAACAGATCGCCGATGCTCTCGCTTGGGCATATCGCAAGCCGACGGCGGGGCAGCGCCTGAGAGCCTTGGCCCTTGTAGTGCTGGGAACCACTGTCGTCATGCTCGGCGCCATATTGGCCACCTACGTCCTGGGTAAGCTTGGTGATCCAGCCGGGTCAATCAAGGGCTACTTCCGGAGTCAGGCGGGCATCTATGCGGGCTTGCTAAGCGCCCTCAGCGGGGGGCTTACCCTTGCCGCCGTCCGAGGTCGGCCGAAGCTTTTCGGGCTGTGCCTGCCGGTGGGATTCGACTGGCTGGCTCTCTTTCCTGGAGCGCTGCTCGGAGGACTCGCGGGGGGCGCCTGGATCTTTGCGGACCCGGTCACGAGCTCTCAGACCTTTCTCAAGCACCATTGGAGCGACCTTGCCATCGCGATCGGCTTTCCGATCGCGGCCGAGGTGCTATTCCGCGGGCTCGCACACGGTGCACTCGCGCAGCGGTTCCCGACGCAACATTGCGACGGCCGCTGGTTTCTCTCCTGGCCGGTCCTCATCTCCAGCACGCTCTATGCCCTGTGGTGCCTGCCCCCGTTTCTTCCCTTTTTCTCCGGGGGTCTGGGTGTGACCTTTGCCGCCGCTCTTCTCTTCGGAATAAGCTCCGGCATGGCTCGAGAACGTTCTGAGAGCCTGCTACCTTGCCTCATCCTGCACTGGTCCTGCCTGGTGATGCTCTTGGTGACACGGCCATTTGTTGACATGCCCGAGCTGATAAAGAAAGTCCTTCACTTACCGTTCCTTTGAGTGTGGTGCTCTGAACAACACCTTCGCCCGCATGGAATGGAAGGCAAGATGACATCAAGTAATTCAATAACACGCCCAACTGAAGACCTCGGCGGTCCGATTCAGTTGAGTCTCGGCATTTGCCTACCGCCCTGACAACCCAAGGCTGGGTTGATGCCTCGAAGCCCTCAGACTCCTGAGCCCGCCGCGTGTTCCAGTTGGGAAGATTTTTTCCTATTTTGAACCAAAAATGGTAAAGTTCCTCGGGTCAGCGCCTGGGCTCATATAATTTAAGATTATAAATAAACTAGAAAAGGCGGCAGGTTTCTCCCTGGCATGATTCTTGTTTCTGGCCAGCCCATCGTGGGGGCGTACCTGGCTGGGAGGGCACGGTGCTGGCAACGCTGGGCTCGCGGG
>JAGFXI010000148.1 GCA_017861095.1 Deltaproteobacteria bacterium
ATCGCGGGCATGACCGCAGCTCTCGCCATTGCCGATCACGGCTTCCAGGTGGACCTCGTGGAGCAGGGGGCGGAGCTGGGAGGCAACCTCCGCTCGCTCCATCGAACCCTCGACGGCGGCTCGCCCCAGGATCTGCTGAAGGAAGTGATCACCAAGGTGGAAAAACATCCAAAGCTCAAGCTCCACAAGAAGGCCAGGGTGGTCCATTCCCTGGGAAGAGTGGGCCGTTTTCTCACCACCATCGAGACAGAAAATGGGCAGGCGGAGAGCCTGGAGCACGGCGTGACGGTGCTCGCCACCGGAGGCCGGGAGGCCAGGACCCGGGCATACTGCTACGGAGAAAGCGACGCCATTGTCACCCAGCACGAATTCGAGGAGAAGCTCCATAGCGGCATCCTGAAGCCCGCTGAGCTCAAGGTGGTGGCCATGATTCAATGCGTCGATTCTCGGGAAGAACCGCGCAACTACTGCAGCAGAATCTGTTGCGCCTCGGCGCTGAAGCATGCGCTCTACCTCAAAGAGCAAAATCCAAACGTGGAGATCTACATCTTCTACCGGGATCTCATGGCCTACGGTTTCCTGGAAAGCCATTACACCCGAGCCCGGCAGCAAGGGATCATCTTCATCCAGTACGAGGTGGGAAACAAACCGACCGTGACCCTGGATCAGGAGAAGCCCCGAGTCACGGCCACCGACCCGATCCTCGGCCGGGAGGTTGCGGTTCGAGCTGATGTACTGGTCCTCAGCACCGGGATTGAGCCGGGTGACCAGCGGAACTTGGCGGAGATCTTCGGGGTGGGAACCGACGGGGACGGCTTCTTCCAGGAGGCGGAGTCCAAATGGCGGCCGGTGGATTTCCTCAAGGAGGGCGTGTTCATGTGCGGCATCGCCCACTCGCCTCGTTCGATCTCCGAGTCTGTTGCCATGGCTGAGGCGGCGGCACAGCGCGCCCTGAGAATCCTCTCGAGTGAGCGCCTGGCCACAGGGAGCACCGTCGCCGAGGTGCGGCACAGCCTCTGCGCTCTCTGCGAGCGGTGCATCAACGCCTGTCCCTACGGAGCCCGATGGCGAGACGAGGATGAGGAGAAGATTGTGGTTGATGAGCTCATGTGCCAGGGCTGCGGCTCCTGTGCGGCGGTCTGCCCCAACAGCGCGTCGGTCTTGCGGGGATACCGGGATCAACAAATGTTTTCCGTGATAGATGCGGCCCTAGAGGAGACCTTCTAGGTCCTGAAGACGTCATTTAGCTTGAGGCCCTTTTTTAGCCATCGCAGCCAACTCATTACTGTGGCGAACTCGGCGGTAACATACAGCCGGCCCACCAGCCGTAGGAGAAACGAACCATGCAAGCGATTGAGTGTTCTCGTAGGGCAAGTAAGTTGAGGGATCACCTGTTGCAGGAACAAGGGGCCGCCGCTCCTGGGATTCTCGATCTCTGCCTCACCTGCGGCACCTGTGCCGGCGGCTGCCCGGTGACCGGAGTGGACGGGCTGGACATGCGCAAAGCGGTGCGCATGGTTCTCCTCGGGTTGGATCAGGAGTTGGTTGATTCACGCTTCCCGTGGATCTGCACCCTGTGCGGCCGCTGCGAACATGCGTGCCCCATGCAGATCAATCTCCTCAAGATGATGCGGTTGGCCCGGACTCTTCGGGAGCGGGACAAGGTCCCCGGGGTCATGCATAAGGGAGTCGTGACCTGTCTCAAGACCGGGAACAACGTGGGCATCCCCAAAGAGGATTTCCTCGCCCTTCTGGATGACTTGGGAAATGAGCTGGCGGAGGAGCTTCCGGGCTTCAAGGTTCCCGTCGATAAGAAGGGCGCTAGGATCCTCGTGACCATCAACTCCAAGGAGCCTTTTGCCGAGCCCGAGGACATGTTTTTCTGGTGGCGGATCTTCTTCGCCGCCAAAGAGTCATGGACCACCACCTCGGAGAACTGGGAGGGGGTGAACTGGGGTCTCTTCACCGGCGACGATGCGTCAATGAAGGAGATTGTTGGTCGGATCGTGGAGAACTACAAGAAGCTTGAATGCGAGTATCTCCTCTTACCTGAGTGAGGCCACGCCTACTATGCGACCAGGCTTGGTCTGCAAAAGTGGTTCAAGGATGAGGGCGTCAAGTTCCTGAGCATTCACGACCTGCTCAAGGAATACATCGAGAGCGGGCGCATCAAGCTGGATAGATCCCGCCATCCCCAGCTCACCACCTACCACGACCCGTGTAACTACGGGCGGAAGAGCGAGCGCGCCTTCGGCCACGGTTACTACGAGGAGCCGCGCTGGATCACTCAGCAGTGCGTGGAGAACTTCGTGGACATGTACCCGAACAGGGCCAACAACTTCTGCTGTGGCGCCGGCGGCGGCGCCTGGGCCATGCCCTACGCCGAGGAGCGTATCTACTACGGCCGGGTGAAGGCGAAGCAGATCGAGGAGACGGGCGCTGAACTCCTCGTCGCTCCGTGTCACAACTGCCGCGACCAGATCATGAGGAGTCTCCGCAAGGAGTATGGCATGATGCACGTCGAAGTGAAGTACCTGTGGGAACTGGTGGCGGACTCCCTGGTGCTCGACGAGCCAAGCCAAACCGAATAGGCACCATCCGGCATCACCCAGCCCACACCTCCTTGTCAAAAAATAGAAAAGCCGCCCCGAGGGGCGGCTTTCTTTCAACGCCCGGCGCCTTGCCGGGCGGCCCACCAAAAAACCTACGGTGAATCGGGCAAACGCATCCTCAGGACTGGGATGCCTTCTTTTTCCATGGATGGCACTCACCGCAGGTAACCGGCCCTGCCTTTTTTCCCTCCTGGCTAACCTGGCGATGGCATCCCATACACTGGCGGTGAAAGGCCTGTTGCAGGTTCCGCTTGGTCGGGTCCAGGTCGGGAGCGAAACGAAAGCCGGGGGTTTGCTTATGGCACGAGGAACACTTTATCCCCTCGGCCCCCTCCTGCAGTTCCGTCTCGTCGAGGATGTTCTTCCCCCCTTTGAATCGGTGGTGGCAAGTCTTACACTCGATCCCGTTGCTGATGTGATACATGTGGCGAAAGGCCGCCGGCGATCGCTCGCGGCTCTTGAAGACCGAGTGATCATCGAGCAGAATGTCTTCCGGCTGGGCATTCAACTGCAGGGTCCATGTACACACGACCATCCCCAGGATCCCTACCAAGAGCAGCACTCGTACCCCTCGCATACTTTTCCCCCAGTCGTCCCAATGCAGAGTCGCCGCTGTCGGTCCTCCGCACCTCGCTCGCTATTCTTCCTTCTCCCCTTCCTCTCCCTCGTCCTCTTTGGCCTTGAGTTCCTCGGGAATGATCAGCGCGTGCTCAAACATCTCCTTGAAGGAAAGCACCTTGATCCCCAGTTCATACTGCTTGTTGAGGTCCCGGATCTGATCGTAGCAATTGTGACAGGGGGTGATGCAGATGGCCGCTCCGGTTGCCCGGATCTGGTCGGCTTTCACCTTCCCTGCTCGCAAACGCCGTTCCCTGAACGGTCCGGCCATGGGAATCATGCCGCCGCCCCCACCGCAGCAGAAGTTGTACGCCCCATGAGGCTCCATCTCCACAAAGTCTTCACAGAGGTACTTGACGATCTCGCGGGCATCGCGGGCACAGCCGCCGTTTCGGCTCACGTTGCAGGGATCCTGGTATGTGCACCGCTCCTTGGCAAAGACGCTCTTGTCGAGCTTGATGCGGCCATCCCGAAGATACTCGGCGAAAAGGGTGACACTGTGCACGACCTCGAACCGATGGTCCCGTCCCAGCCAGATGGGCGCTTCAAACTGAAGCGCACGCAGGGCGTGCCCTCACTCGGTTATGGCGACGCGTTTCACCTCCAGCTCCTCAGCCGCATCCCGCACTAGCTGGGAGACATAGGCCGCACTTTTCAAGTCACCCGCAAACATGGCGAGATTGGTATCATCCCAGCCCTTGGAAGACATGGTCCAGTCTTCGCCGGCAATGTGGAAGACTCGGACCGCGTGGGCAATGTCCATGGGGTAGAACTTCGGTTCCCTGGCGTTCACCGTGTAGAGGAGGTTGGCACCCTTCTTGTCAATGGGAATGGTGGCACCCGGGAGTTCCTCCTGGAGTTCTTCCTCCATCCACTTCAGGGTTTCGATCCAATCCTCCTGGGTGAGCGCCATCTGGTTCCCATGGGCAAAGTAGTTCTCGATCACTTTCACGAGGTTCTCAGGTACCTTCCCTTGAGAGACGCAGAGGCCGCGAGCCATGCTGATGATGCTGGCGACGTCGATCCCGAAGGGGCAGAACATGGTGCAGCGCCGGCACATGGTGCATTCGCCGTAGACTGTCTCATAGAGGCTATTGAGGGTGGCCTCATCGATCTTGCCCTTCTTCTTGATGGCGTCCAGCACCTTCTTCGCCTTGTAGGCAGGCATCATCTTCGGGTCCTGCTCGTTGGCTAGGTAGTAGTGACAGGTGTCGGCGCAGAGCCCGCAGTGGGCGCACATCTCCAGCCACATCTTGAGGCGGGCGCTCATCTTTTCGTCTGACGTCTTCTTGAATACCTCAGGGTTAAACTCTGCAGCTTTTTCGGCCATGGGGCACTCCTTACACCGGGTTGGCTCTGTCTCCGCCTCCTGGCATTACCAAGAAGGGGCATCGCGTCTGCCGAATTCCATCCCAGTCACCGCCCGGGAAACAAAGAACATGAGGAAATGGCTCAGCTTGGTGAAGGGGATCACCACCAGCATGAGTTCCCCAAAGATCATGTGGAGAATCATAACGGTATAGTAATCGAAATACTGGTGGTAGGCCAAGTAGCCGGTGACAAAAGGCGCGAGGGTGACCGCTAAGAGCACGTAGTCTGCGGCGGTGGTAATCACCCGAACGTGGGGCGCGACCATGCGCCGCACCAGAAAGAACAGGCCACAGCCGATGGCGACAAGGGTCATGTAATCCGCCACCTTCTCCGAGAGCGACCACCAGCTGATCTCCCAGGATTCGTACCAAAGCACCCCGTGGGCTAGGAGGAATAACGGTGTCACAAGAAGGCAGATGTGAAACAGGAACCCCACGATGGTGACAATGGGATTCTTCTTGGCGGTGACGTTGACGGGCACGATCCAGTGAACGATAGAAAGCCAGAGCCACTTCCAGCTCCAGAAGCGGTAGATTGGCTTGTCCTTCTTGCGGCTCGTTGCCACGAAGAGAGCCAGGCGGACGACCATCCCGCCGAGAAATACCCCAAAGGACAACCACAGCAGCGGGCCGCGCAGCAATTCGTAAAGGTTCATGGGCTTCAACTCCTTGCCAAAGGTTGATGACGATTCGATCTGCTCCCGCCCTCGACCACGCGAGACCGCACTGTGACCTCCTATGAAACCTGGGGTCGCGGCAGCAGCCCGGCTCCCGAGACGATCTCCTCCACCCGCTCCTCCCACTCGATGGCCATGACGTGGAACCCCGCGATGCCCTTTATCTCCTTGATCTCCTGGATCTGTTCGATGGCCATCTTGATGCCCTCGGATCCCTGGAGCTTCTTGTCCACGCCCTTCAGCCGGTTGATGTAGGAGTCGGGCACATCAAGGCCGGGCACGAATTTTTGCATGTAGCGGGCCATGCCCACCGACTTAAGAGGGGTGATCCCGGCCAGGATGGCGCACTTCTCCGTTAGCCCCATGTCATAGGCCTGCTGCATCCAGGTCCGCCGGAACTCAAAGGGATCGGCAAAGGGGTTCTCGGCCGCGCCGATGAAGAACTTCGGCACACCTTCGAGCTCGTGCTCGTTGATAAGCTTACCCTCATCCCGCATCTTCTTCACCGTGGCGATGAGTTGCATGGAGTCCAGGTCGAAGACGTTCTTCGCCTGGGGATGATCGCCGAACTTCTGGTGGTCGCCGGAGAGGCAAAGGACGTTCTTGATCCCGAGAGCCGAGGCCCCGAGGAGATCACTCTGGATGGCGATTCGGTTGCGGTCCCGGCAAACCATCTGCAGGTTAGGCTCGATG
>JAGFXI010000149.1 GCA_017861095.1 Deltaproteobacteria bacterium
AGCCGGAGGCGGTGCGAGTCCCACGCCCCCGGTGCCGTGTCAGTCGTGTTACAAGAGTCTCGGGCTGTAAGCGAGGGAGTCCTTCCCAAAGCGGGAGTGTGGTTCGATTCGCACGGCTAGGCGAGTTCTACAAGCGAAACTGCAGGTCAAATCTTAGCGGTACATCTGCTGCCAGGCTCCTGGCGATTTCCTCGACCCGTTTTATCTCGGCGCGGTTGTGGATCACCCCTCGCACGAGGAGTTGCCTTCCGTCTACCTCCACGTCCAGGGTGGGGAGAAGCACGCCAGGTGTGGTCATGATCCCTGCCTTTACCCTGGCGGCCAAGGCACGCATTTCGAGATCCCTTTGCGAAGCCTCGCTCTTGGCAAGATCCCTCGCCCCAAGGCCCTCGATCAGAATCTTGACGCTTTCTTCCACGGACGTCTGAGCTGTATTCAGATTCAGGTCGTACCTCTGCGGGTCGTCCCACTGAGCACGGTACAATGAATAAATGAAACAGGCTCGCTCGTGATCCGTCTTCTCGATCAGCCAGCGGGCAGCTTTGTCGCTGAGCGACTCCCGCTTGGCGAGCTCGACTACTCTTGCTTCCAGAGGAGCGGTGACCCGAGCCCTCAGGGCATGGGCAATGCCCGCGAGCAGAAAGTTGCCGCCTCGTCCCATGAGCACCACTCGATCTTTCGTCGCATGCTTGAGGATCACACTCTGGATCAGGGCAGCGAAGCCCTGGAAGGACCAGTCATAGCGCTCCCAGGTGGTGGGGCAGCGTCCGTCGTACTCCTTGGCCCACTGTTCCCACTTCTCTCCAGCACCCCTGACCTCATCGAGGATCTTCTCCTTGTTCACGAAAGAGTAGCCCAACTCTCTCGCGACAGTGCGACCGATCTCGCGGCCCCGGCTCCCGCACTCACCCGACACAGTCAGAATCGCCATGGCTGGATCACCCGTTCTTCTCGGAATCAGTTGTGCCATGAACCCCGCTGGGAACGACCTTTGGCTCCTCGGCAGTCCTCGCTCTTCGCATCAACAGCTTGCCTGCCACAAGAACACCAACCGCAAAAAAAGCTTCCGTTGAGTATTGGAGGAATTTGCCGGGATTGATGAGATTCACAACGAAGGGGTCGGTGATCATCATCTCGCCGCCTACACGGCCCAGGACGGCGGCGCCGATGTAGACGATGATGGGATACTTGTCCATGAGCATGGAGAGGAGATTGCTGGTGAAAACGACAAAGGGGATGCTGAGGGCGAGCCCGAAGAGAAGGAGAAAGAAATTCCCATGGGATGCTCCGCCGACCGCAAGCATATTGTCGGTGGACATGGTGATGTCCGCGATAACGATAATCTTTATAGCCTCGGCAAGGCTCTTGGCTTGTTTCTGCGCCTCATCAGTCGGCGCCCCCTCGACGAAGAGCTTGACGGCAATCCAGATAATTACCGCGCCGCCGATGAGTTTCACGTAACTGATCTGGAGCAGTTGGGCGACGAAGAAGGTGGCGATGACTCTGAGCAGGACGGCCGCTCCCGCTCCGTAGAAGATACCCTTCTTCCTCTGTTCCGAGGGCAGCGACCGTACCGCCAGGGCGATGACGACGGCATTGTCGCCAGCGAGGATGAGATCGATGAGGACAATGCTCAATATGTCAGCAAGAAAGCGTAGGTTGAAATGTATTGAGCCGAACATGCCAAGATCCAAGACGTGCACTCCTTCCTGAAAAAATGAAGCCCCCCTAAACGTTAAAGCGGTCTCACTGCCTTGGGAGGTGAAGAAAGCCTGGGCTCAGAGGTGCTGCGGTGCTGGTCTTCCCCCTCCCGTGACCGAGAGGGGGAAGACCCCACGCCAGACAGATATTACAGTTTGGGCGCCGGGAAGAAGACCCCGCCGAAGATCAGGTAGGCGAGTATCAGGGTCCAGATGACATTGAACCCCTGGCCGATGAGGAAGGCGAGGGCGGGTCTGCCGCCGCCCAGCTTCGCCAGCTCGCCGAACCTGGTCTCCAGGCCGATGCTGGTGAAGGCGAGAGCAAACCACCAGGTCCTGAGACCGCCCAGCATCCCTTTCGTGGCGTCCACCAGTTTCGGGTCTAGCACGAAGGAGAAGAGCACGGAGGCGATGATGAAGCCGAGGACGAACTTGGGGAACCGGAACCAGATCTCCATGAGTCCGGGCTTCTCCACTCCTGGCGCTGTTTTCCCCTTCAAGGTCCACACTATTGCCAGAATGAAAGCCGCGACACCGATGAGGACGTTCTGGGACATCTTGACGATGACTCCCGTCTTCATCGCGGTCTCGCTGATCAGAGCGCCCGCGGCGACAACCGAACCGCTCGTATCGAGGGTACCTCCCAGCCACGCCCCGGCGACCACGTCGGCCATGCCGACTGCCTTTGCAATGATGGGCTGGAAAATCAGCATGGGGATGGCGCAGAGAAGGACGATCGAGGTCGTGTAACTCAACTTCTTGGGATCACCCTTGACCGCGCCCGATGTGGCGATGGCGGCGGAGACGCCGCAGATGGAGACGGCACTCGAGAGGATGGCCGCGAAGTCATCATCCACGTTGAGCTTCTTTGCCACCCAGAAGGTGAGATACCAGACCGTTGCGACCACGAGAACCGCCTGGACGATACCGTAGGCACCGGCCTGAACGATCTCGCCGAACAGGATTCCGGCGCCCAGGATCACGAGGCCGCTCTTGATGTAGAACTCGGTCCTCACCGCGACGGCCATCCACTTGGGCACGCCCAGCACGTTACTGACAAAGAGCCCGAGGAACAGGCACCAGAGGACATACTCCACGCCGTAATAGAGGATCGTGTAGTTTCCAGCGATGAATTGGGCCAGCCAAGCCAGAATGAAGACCACGGGAAAGCCGGTTATGAATGCCCCGACCTTCTCCCCCATAATCGCCATGGCGATGATGCTCAAGATCAGGTAGCCGATGCCGATATATACGGCCAACAGGATGTTATCAACGGAGAACACCTTGGCCGGCTCATTCCCAGCCTGTCCGACGATCTCCCTCGCCAGACCTGAGGCCTTCTTCTTGAGACCCCCATCCTTGACGTCCTTGGTGCTCCCATCGAGCTTCTTCGCCACGTCGCCGATCGCCTTGCGGTCGCCCTTATCGATGGCAGCCTTGAGGGCTACCGCCTGCTCTTGGAGGGCGCCCTCCTCTTTTTCCGCCGCCGTCGTCGCGAGCTTCTCCACGGCAGGGAGCGTCTCGGTGAGGTAGGACTTGAAATCGCCGTCAGTGGTCCAACGGAACTTCGGGATGCCGACCTTGAGTCCGGCAAGGGCGAGGATGATGATGAGAAAGCCAATCCAAACAGCCACCCAGTCCTCTTTCTTCCACAAACTTGACCAATCGATGCTGCTCATCTGTGAACCTCCTCTAAGAAGGAATGAGAACAGACCCCAGGAATGACCTGGGAGTATTTATACTCCAGCAATAAGGGGCAGGTCCCTGATGCGGCTCTTGGGAAACACGAGGCGACTCATTGAGGCGAGGGCCCCGAAGGTGCTGATCGTCCTCGAGTCCGGTCGCCGCATCAGCATGACAATCTCCGAGTCCTCCGAGACCAAACGCGGAAGGAGCCTTCCGGCCAGCTCGCTCCGCGTTGCCAGAGGGCTGATTGAGTCCCAAGTAGACGCCTCGAAGGCAAACCCGAAAGTCGTCCGCCGCGTGCGTATCATAACCAATGTTCACTCGGTATCCTAGATCGTTATAATCTATACTAGTTCCGCTGCAGAGAGTATGTCAAAGGGAAAAGCAGAATCTGCTCATCTCGAAGCCTTGTCGCCGAGAATACAGGCAAGAAATGCTCAGCACCCTGCAAGCGAGGGAGCAAGACCGGAGTGGGGCGAGAGCTCTTCTCCTGACTGATCCAGAACCCTGTCCGGTACCTAACGAAGATATTGACGGTGGATGAGAAATGGCCGTTTTCGATTGACAGGGGAGATAGGCCTTGTTATGCGTCTTAGCTATGAAGCCATATGCCCTGGATCGGAACACGCGAGGAGGGAAGAACATGGAAGAAAAGATGAGGGTCATGACCGAGAGGCCGCTGAACGCCGAGACCCCTGTCGAACACCTCCGCTCCTGGATCACCGCCAATGCGGTTTTTTTTGCCCGAAACCAGGGCGAGATTCCGACGGAGCCGATTTCTCTTGAGCAGTGGGAGCTTGTTGTTGAAGGGGAGGTGGAGAGACATCTCCGCGTCACCTTCGGCGAGCTTCTCCGCATGCCCAAGGCGATCGCCGCCAACACCCTCGAGTGTTCCGGGAACGGCCGCGCCCTCCTTGCCGAGAAGGCCTCGGGAAACCCGTGGACCATCGGTGGGGTCGGAAACGCGGTGTGGGGCGGGGTGTGGCTCCGGGACCTCTTGGGCAAGGCAGGTCTCACGGAGCGGGCACGCCATGTGGCTTTTGAAGGGTTCGACAAGCCACTCGGTTCTGCCGGGGTCCAGTTCATCCGGAGCATTCCTCTTGAGAAGGCCGTGGAATCCACCCTCCTCGCTTACGAGATGAACGGTGAGCCCCTTCCCCTGAAGCATGGCTTTCCCCTCCGGGCGCTCGCCCTCGGCTGGACCGGGGCAAACTGCGTCAAGTGGCTCCGAAAGATCACCGTTCTCGATCGGCCATTCTCCGGGTTCTTCATGGACAAGGTGTACCGCGTCTTCCAGAAAGGGCACGATCCCACGCCAGGGGGTGTGGTGACGGGCCTGAAGCTCAAGTCAATCATCACGCAACCCAGCAAGGGGGACACACTCTCTGGAGGCCCTGTCACCGTTCTCGGTGCCGCCTACGCCGGAGAGGGTGATGTCGCCATGGTTGAGGTGTCGGTGGATGGGGGCGGCACGTGGTCTCCCGCTTCCTTCATCGGACCCCACGAGTCTTTTTCCTGGAGACAATGGCAGTTCCTGTGGGAACCGGGGCAGCCGGGCGACTACACCATCATGGCACGGGCGACCGATTCCCACGGTCGGCAGCAGCCCATGAACGCCCAGTGGACTGTCCTCGGTTACGGGAACAACGGGATCCGCGAGCACGGGATCACCGTCCACGTGCGCTAGGCGAGCTAGCAGGCGTTGCGGACTCCCCGTTCACTTCGGCCATCGCACGGGAGAAATTCCTCCTCGCGCCCCTTTATACGAAAGGGGGGTTGGGGGGATTTTTCCGGTCCTGGAGCAATATCGAGCCTTAGATGAACCGTATTGGGGTCAGGGCCGGGTGCTTGCGGCGATCCAATCCAGGTAGGGCTCGTTGCCTGCGAGGATTGGCAGGGCGATGATCTCCGGAACCTCGTAGGAATGAAGCTCCCTCACCCGGTTTCGCAGTGCCTCGAAGAGGGCGCTTCGGGTCTTCATGATGCAGAGCACCTCGGGCTCATCTTCGATTTTCCCCTTCCACCAGTAGACTGACCGTATCTCCCGGAGTAGGTTCACGCAGGCGACCAGCCGTTCCTCTACCAGGGCCCGCGCCAGCCCCGGAGCCTCCTTCTCTGGCGCCGTGACCATCACCACAATGTAGTCGCTCATCTTCTCTCCTCAGTCGATAATGCCCAGCACGTCATGCCGTTGCCGAAAGCTGCCTTACGTGACCTTGTAAGACGACCAAGTGCCTATTCGCCATCCCTGCGTCTCAGTATCGCCCCGTTTCTCTATCACC
>JAGFXI010000150.1 GCA_017861095.1 Deltaproteobacteria bacterium
TTGCGCTTCATCTTTCGTCATTGCAGCGTACTTCTCTGTACGCCTCATTCCTCAAGATTCGCGCGCCTTGCATCTGGAGCTTTTTACTGTGCCGTCAACCTTGGCGACTTATTACGAAGCCGTCAAGGCTGCGTTCCTCCCTGGGAGCGGGGCCGATTTCGGTTGACATCCGTGGACTACTTTGGTACAAACGCAGCGTTCTCGGAAGAACCTCGTCACCTGGAGGTGCAGTCCCATGATCGAGCTCCTTTGCGTCGGATTGAAGCGAAGCCTCGCCACCATGTTGCCCTGGGACATTCCCTGGTACGACCCCAGCCATACCGTGTTCTTCCTCGCGCTCTACGGCGCTCTTGGGGTTATCGGTCTCGGCCTGATTATCGCCGCGGTTCTCACGATTGCGAACCTGAAGGGTAAGGGCGGGCACCACTAACCCCAAGCCCCCGAGGCACACTCTCGCAATCCCTGCAGGCCCCCGGTGACGGGAAGGCCTGCTTTTTTTTGGAGTTGATCACTCGGTGGTTCCGCCGAGCAGATCCATCTGGCGGGCGGTTCGAGGCGTGAGGTTGAAATGCTCATAGGCAAGTCGGGTTGCGACCCGACCCCTGGGGGTGCGGTGCAGATAGCCCTCCTGGATGAGATAGGGCTCGTAGACATCCTCGAGGGTGTCCCGCTCCTCGCCGACGGCGGCCGAGATGGTGTCGATCCCCACAGGGCCGCCGTCAAACTTCTCGATGACGGTGAGGAGTATCCGTCGGTCCATCTTGTCGAACCCCTTCTCATCCACCCCGAGCATCTTCAGGGCGGCGTCGGTGACCTCCCGGGTGATCACGCCGTCGGCCCGCACCTGCGCGTAGTCGCGCACCCGTTTCAAGAGGCGGTTCGACACCCGCGGGGTGCCCCGCGAGCGCCGCGCAATCTCCAGGGCACCATCCTCGTCGATGGCGATTCCGAGAATGCGCGCCGAACGCTTGACGATGAGAGCGAGTTCCGGCGGCGCGTAAAACTCCACCCTGAGGGCGACCCCGAATCGGTCTCGGAGCGGCGGCGTGAGAAGGCCGGCACGGGTTGTGGCTCCCACGAGGGTGAAGTGAGGCAAATCCAGCTTGATGGTTCGGGCACTCGGGCCCTGACCGATGATGAGATCGAGCTGGAAGTCCTCCATGGCGGGGTAGAGAAGCTCCTCCACCACGTGATTCAGCCGGTGGATCTCATCGATGAAGAGGACGTCACGAGGCTTGAGGTTGGTCAAGATGGCTGCGAGATCGCCGGGCCGCTCCATGACCGGCCCCGAGGTGGTCTTGAGGTTCACTGTGAGTTCTTGGGAGATGATGTAGGCGAGGGTGGTCTTGCCGAGGCCGGGGAACCCGTGAAGCAGGACGTGGTCGAGGGGTTCGTTTCGCGCCCTGGCCGCCTCGATGAAGACCTTGAGGTTCTCCTTCAACCGCTCTTGCCCTATGTATTCATCGAGACTCAGAGGCCGCAGGTTGATTTCAAACCCGGTTTCCTCGGGCCGCCTGAGGCCGTTTACCAGACGATCTTCCATAGGATCGGTCCGTTGCCAGTGGTGGGTGGTCCGCAGCACTCAACCCAGATTGGCCTGAGTCTTTGTGGGTTCCCAAGCTGCACTTAGGCGAGGGAGCGGAGGCATTCCTGGAGCAGGTTCTCCACGGTGATGTTCCGTTGGAGGATCTTACAGGCCTGATCAATGGCGCGCTGGGCCACAGCCCTCCTGTAGCCGAGATTGAGCAAGGCGGAGAGCGCGTCATCGAGAACCGCCGTGCCCTTCTGCTGTCGCGCCGGAAGATCGCTCTCTCCGGGGATATCCAGGCCGGCCAGCTTGTCTCTCAGCTCCACGATGATCCGCTCCGCCGTCTTCCGGCCCACACCTGGAATGACTGTAAGCCTCGCCACATCCTCCTGCCGCACCGTGGCCACCAGTTCGCCGGCACTGATCCCCGAAAGAATATTGATTGCCAGACGGGGGCCGATCCCGTTCACGCCCATGAGGCGGACAAAGAGCTCCTTTTCCTGAGGACTTCGAAAGCCATAGAGCTGCAAGGCATTCTCACGCACATGGGTGTGAATGTGGAAAGAGACCGTGTTTCCTAGGTCTGGAAGCTCGTAAAAGGTGGTGAGGGGAACGGTCACTTCGTAGCCGACCCCATTGACGTCAAGGATAAGGTACCTGGGGGATTTCGACTGAAGGGAGCCCCGGAGGTGAGCAATCATCGTCTCAGCCTCCCGCACAGGAGTCCCTCTCCCTGAGAGGAGTGGAGATGGCAGACGGCTACCGCTAGGGCATCGGCGGTATCGGGCTCGGGTAAGAACTCGAGGCGGAGAAGGAGCCGAACCATCTCCTGGACCTGTTCCTTCTGCGCCCGGCCGTAGCCCACCAGAGCCTGTTTCACTGCAAGGGGCGAGTACTCGGCAATAGGCAATCCGGCATTCAGGCCGGCCAGCATGGCCACACCCCTTACGTGGCCGAGTTTTAGAGCAGTCTTCACATTTCGGGCGAAAAAGAGATCTTCGACCGCCATGACCTCTGGCCTATGGTGGGCGACGACCTCGCTAAGGCGAGAGTAGATGGTCCTGAGGCGGCCGTTAAAGGGTACCCCGGCGGGAGCCATCACCCTGCCGCTCGCCACGTGACATGGGCGACCATCGATGGGCTCAACGATCCCGTAGCCGGTAATCAGGGAGCCGGGATCAATGCCGATGATCCGCAAGGGGCCTCTCCTCTTCGCTCTTGCCGCCTGCGAGCTCGGGGCGGGGTAGGCTCGCCGCTCACGCTAGCTCGCGCCCGTCTCAGGCGATACGCCGGAGAATCTCATCGGCGATATCGAAGTTAGCATAGACCTTCTGCACGTCGTCGGAGTCTTCCAGTGCGTCCATGAGTTTGAGCATCTGAATGGCCTTGGCCTCGGTGAGCTTCACAGAGTTCTGCGGCACCATGGTGACCTCGGCCATGGCGGCCTGCAGCCCCTTCCCCTGGAAGTGCTCTTTTGTCGCCTCGAAGAGTTCCGGTGTGGTGTATGCCTCGTACTGGTCATCGGTGGTGACCACATCGTCAGCGCCGGCCTCGAGGGCCGCCTCCATGACCGCATCTTCGCTTGTCTGCGCCCGGTCGAAGGCGATTAGGCCCTTTTTCTGGAATATCCAGGCCACGCAGCCGGCCTCCCCGAGACTTCCCCCGTGTTTACTGAAGTGGTGCCGAAGATCTGCAGCGGTACGGTTCTTGTTGTCGGTCATGACCTCCACGAGCACCGCCACGCCGCCCGGGCCGTACCCTTCGTAAGTATACTCCTCGTATCTCGTGCCCTCGAGCTCGCCCGTACCCTTCTTGATGGCCCGTTCGATGTTCTCCTTGGGCATGTTTTCAGCCCTGGCCGCGGCAATAGCCTGGCGAAGCCTGGAGTTGCCCGACGGATCCCTCCCACCCACTCGGGCGGATACCATGATCTCCCGGTTGAGCCTCGAGAAGATCTTGCCCCGTTTGGCGTCAGCCGCACCTTTCTTGTGACGTATGCTGGACCATTTTGAATGTCCGGACATGGTGTTCCCTCCAGTTCAAGTGAGCCTGCCTCTGCCCGACCCCTGCGAGATCTCAACGCCGCCTCGCCTTCAAGACCGATGGAAACCCAGAGGTGCCGCACGCAGAGCGGGTTCCTGCTCAGGTTGTCTTCTTGTTAGCGAGCCCTCCGTGGTAGTCTCTCCTTGTTATCAGCCTTGGGCAGAGAGTTCCGATCGAACCGAGCCGGCTCACGCCGGCGCCGTTGGCAGATCTCCGGACGGTGCCGAAAGAGCCCAGCCAGCCCTTTTCTCCATGCCCAGAAGGTAGATTTCCTTACTTTCTTTCCGGGTGGCGCGAGGTTTCATCCCCCGGACCCGGCGGAACATACGTTTCATTTCCTTGACCATGCTATCAAAATCCGTGCCTTGGAAGATCTTGCCGAGGAAGGAACCACCCGGCACCAGAAGCTTTCCAGCCAACTCCAAGGCCCGTTCGAAGAGGAGAGAAGAGCGAGCGCTATCTGCCGCCCGGATGCCGGTGGTGGCTGGGGCCAGATCACTGAGCACCACGTCGAAGGTGGAGGAAAGATGCTGGAGGTCGGCGGGCTGCAGTCCAAAGACGTCGGCTTGGAGCACCTGAACGTGGGACGGCAGTTCCAGAGCCATGGGACGGAGATCCACGCCCACCACGAGACCGCGGTGGCCAACGGCGCGAGCACAGTACTGAAGCCACGAGCCCGGATGGCACCCGAGATCCAGGACGCGCTGGCCGGGCCGAAAGAGCCGGACACGGCGGTCGATTTCCTCAAGTTTATACACCGAGCGAGCCGGAAACCCCTCCTTCTTTGCCCGCTTAAAGTAGCGGTCTTGCGGCTGCCATCGATTCATGGATCTCCAGCCCGCCTCGTCGTGTAAGGCTCTTGTAACATGAAGGAAAAGAGCTTGTAAATAGGTTCGTCCCTGGGAAGCCGCGGCCGGAGAAGAGGCCCCCTTTTGCTCTTTAGGGAAAGATACCGGAATCTAGGTCTCCCCGGCGGAACGTTGACTCCCCGGAGGATCCCGGTACGGTGCCCGGCAGGCTGGACGCTTTAATAAGTCGGTCCCGAGGGGAGCCTCATTACCCGGCTGGTGCAGAAACTAATTTGAAGTAAGAAAAAGAAAGTTTCTGGAAAAATTTGCTTTGGTGAGAGAAAAAGAGACTCTTCTGGCTATTTTTTTCCTTGAGGCAAGTAATTCAGGAATTCCGCCATTGCCTTTGCCCGGGGATGCGGGTATTCTCGGGATGTGTTAGCACTCACCGAAAGCGAGTGCTAATATCGGCGCTCGCTTCCCCACAACATCGTGAACCTCTCGGAAGAGAAAAGGAGTTGAGGGCTATGAAGCTGGTACCACTGAATGATCGCATCATCGTCAAGCGCATCGAGGAGGAGCAGGTTACCAAGGGTGGAATTATCATACCCGATACTGCGAAAGAGAAGCCCATCCGCGGAAAGGTCCTGGCTGCGGGAAGCGGCCGGATCCTTGAGGACGGCAAGAAGGTTGCCCTGGATGTGAAGGAAGGGGACACGATCCTCTTCAGCAAGTATGCGGGAAACGAGGTAAAGATCGAGGGCGAGGAATTGCTCATCATGCGGGAAGAGGACGTGTTGGCGGTGGTAGAGAAGTAGCGCCCTGTGGGCGACGCCAAGGTCTCTTCTCGTGGCGGCTTTTCCCGTGACCCCGTCCCGTGATCTCAGGACGCAAAGCACCCTTACCATGCCGAGTGCGGGAGCAAGGGAAGGCGTCAGGGAAGGGGCTGACACAGTTTCGGAACAGAAGAAGGAGTTGGAACAATGGCTGCAAAGGAGCTTATGTTTTCCACCAAGGCGAGGGAGGCCCTGATCGAAGGGGTGAACGCCCTCACAAATGCGGTGAAGGTTACCCTCGGGCCGAAAGGCCGGAACGTCATTTTGGAAAAGTCCTGGGGCTCCCCCACGATCACCAAGGACGGGGTGACCGTGGCCAAGGAGATCGAGCTGGAGGACAAGTTCCAGAACATGGGAGCCCAGATGGTGAAAGAGGTGGCCAGCAAGACCTCGGATGTTGCCGGCGACGGCACCACCACCGCCACCATCTTGGCGCAGGCCATCT
>JAGFXI010000459.1 GCA_017861095.1 Deltaproteobacteria bacterium
ATCGTCTTCATCTGCGGCGCCGTGGTGATGATTCTCGAGATGGTCGGATCGAGGATCCTCGCACCCTATCTCGGCACCTCCATCGTAGTCTGGGCGAGTCTCATCGGCGTGATTCTCGGGTGCCTCAGCCTCGGTTACTGGTGGGGCGGCAGGATCGCGGACCGGAGGCCCGACTACCGGATACTGTCTCGGATCATCCTGGTCTCCGGCTTCTTCGTCGCCGCCGTCGCCTTTTCCAAGTCGTTCATTCTTGGCGCCTTGGAGGAATATGGCAGCAGCATACACCTTGCAGCTACCGCGGCGACGCTCCTTCTCTTCGCTCCCCCCAGCGTCCTCCTCGGCATGGTCTCGCCCTATGCGGTGAGGTTGAAGCTCAGCGACGTCAAGAATTCCGGGAGAACGGTCGGCCGTCTCTACGCTCCGGGAGAACGGTCGGCCGTCTCTACGCCATCTCAACGGTAGGGAGCATCTTCGGGACGTTCTTCGCCGGCTTCTTCCTCATTGCCTTCGTGGGAAGCACCAACATCCTGCTCGTCCTTTCCCTCCTCCTCGCCGGGACATCGCTCCTCGCGTCATCGGCGAACAGGAAGGTAAAGGTTGCCGCAGTCACGCTCTTCTCGCTGCTTTTCCTGGCGGCAAAGTCCTATGATGCTCACCTGACAAGTATGGGTTATCACGACATCGATACGCAGTACAATCGGATACTCGTTTACCAGTCGGTCGAGGATGGAACGGGGAGAATGACGCAGGTCATGGTGACCGGCCCCAAGGCGCAACAGTCTGCCATGTATCTTGACGATCCGGTGGACGTCGCTCTGCCCTATACCAAGTTCTACAACCTGGCATCGCACTTCAAGCCGGATATGAAACGCGTGCTCATGCTTGGCGGCGGCGGCTATTCCTTCCCCAAGTACATGTTGAAACATTACCCTGACGTACACCTCGATGTTGTCGAGATCGATCCTCAGGTCACCATGCTCGCCAGAAAATTCTTCCATCTTCGAGACGACCAAAGGCTCTCTATCGTTCACCAGGATGCGCGAACGTTCCTCAACAGGACGGAGCAAACGTATGATGTCATCCTGGGCGATACCTTCAACTCCGACTATGCCGTCCCCTTTCATGTGAGCACCGTCGAAACCGTGAGGAGAATATATGACCGGCTGGCTGATGACGGCGTCGTGGTGGTGAATATCCTCGCCGCCATCGAGGGCGATAAGGGACGTTTCCTGAGGGCGGAGTATGCCACCTTCAAGGCGGTCTTTCCGCAGGTCTACCTCTACCCTGTCTCGTATCCCAAAAGCGGCATGAGCTGGCAGAACGTGATGCTGGTCGCGTTGAAATCGAGCCGGCCTGCGCCGCTGACCAGCAGCGACCCCGAGCTCGACGAACTTCTGAGGCACCGGTGGCTTAAGCCGGTCGCTGCGGATGTTCCTCCCTTGACCGACGATTACGCCCCCGTGGACCGCTATATCACAACCTTGAGGTGAGCCTATCCCTCCGTCCCTGACGGGGATCGGACCAGGCATAACCCGCATTATGCACGAGACGCCGTAGCGAGATCGTGGAGATGGCCGTGCCACCGGGCAACCACAGGGACTCGGACCTGAGGCGTACTCGATCAGTACGTCGCAAGGTCTGAGACCCAAGGACGCCCGGAAGGATGGTCAGTTCCGCGGTCGCAGCAGGTGGCTCGTGCATAATGCGGGTTAATACAATTTCCCGGGCACAGCGACGCCTTGACAAGTCGCCGGGACCGGTTAGTATACCGCGTGGGCATCGCTTGGATGCGCACTTGGTTTCCTTCCGGTCAGGTGACGGTCTTCTAGAGATTTTTGCGGCGGTTATTAATTTTTCCCACCGAGAAAGCGGGAGTGCTCCCGATGTTCGACAATCTCGATCCGACGTTTCTGGGCAGGGTGCAGTTTGCCTTTACCGTCGCTTTTCACATTCTCTTTCCCGCCTTTACCATAGGGCTCGCAAGTTGGCTTGCGGTCCTCGAGTGGCGCTGGCGGAGAACGGGCAACCAGGTCTACAAGGAAGTCTACCTCATGTGGGTGAAGATTTTCGCCGTGAGCTTCGGCATGGGCGTGGTCTCCGGCGTGGTCATGTCCTACCAGTTCGGCACGAACTGGGCCGTGTTTTCGGACAAGGTGGGGAGCGTCCTCGGTCCGCTCCTGGGTTTTGAAGTGCTTACCGCCTTCTTTCTGGAGGCCTCGTTTCTGGGGATCATGCTCTTCGGCTGGAATCGGGTAAGCCCGAGGATGCATTTCGCCTCCACCCTCATCGTTGCGGTGGGCACCGTGATCTCCGCTTTCTGGATTCTCTCGGCCAACAGCTGGATGCAGACGCCGGCGGGCTTTCGCATCGGCGCCGACGGCCTGTACTACCCCACCGACTGGCTGGATATCATGTTTAACCCTTCCTTTCCCTACCGCTTCGTGCACATGGTGACTGCTGCCTACCTGACCACGGCCTTCTTCGTCGCCGGGGTCGGCGCCTATTACCTCCGGCGCGGGCGCCACGAGCGCCACGCCCGCGTCATCTTCGGCATGGCAATGATCATGGCAATCTTCGTTGCGCCGGCCCAGCTGCTCTTCGGTGACCTCCACGGGCTCAACACCCTGGAGCACCAGCCGGCGAAGGTGTCTGCCATGGAGGGCATCTGGGAAACGGAGCGGGGCGCCGCCCTGAGACTTTTCGGCTGGCCTGATCAAAAGGCTGAAGAAACCAAATTCGCCGTCAGCATCCCCAAATTGTCGAGCCTGATCTTGACCCACGACCTCGATGGCGAGGTGAAAGGCCTGAAAGAGTGGCCCAGGGCGGACCGGCCCCCGGTCGCATGGGTGTTCTGGACTTTCCGGGTGATGGTGGGGCTCGGCGTGCTCATGATCCTCACCGGAATCTTCGGCCTCATCCTGTTTCTCCGGAAGCGGTTGTTCACGACGCCGTGGTTTCAGTACTGGTGCATGGCTCTGGCTCCTTCAGGCTTTCTCGCAGTCCTGGCCGGATGGTGCGTCACCGAGATCGGCCGCCAGCCCTTCATCGTCTACAACGTCCTGCGCACCGCCGAGGCCGGCTCTCCGGTGCCGGGCGGCCAGATCGCCTTCTCGCTCCTCGCCTTTGTCCTGACTTATTTCTTCATTTTCGGCGCGGGGAGCTACTACATCGGGCGGCTCATCGCCAGGGGGCCAGACACCCAGGAGGACGGCTACGGCGCCCACGGCATCCAGAAGCCCCC
>JAGFXI010000151.1 GCA_017861095.1 Deltaproteobacteria bacterium
AAGGCTTCGTAAAAAGTCCATCTGCGGCGTTGCGCTTCATCTTTCGTCACTGCAGCGTACGTCTCTGTACGCCTCATTCCTCAAGATTCGCGCGCCTTGTCCCGCGTGCGGCGGGAGAGCTTTTTACTGTGCCGTCTACCTTGGCAACTTCTTACGAAGTCATCAGCTCCTCTTCTGCCCTCAACCTGAAGAGAGAAACGCTAGCGGATGAGCTTGATGATCCCCGCGTAGACCACGAGATGGATGAGCGCCGCGGGGATCATAATCTTCCAGGAAAAGTTCATCAACTGATCGAAGCGAAGGCGCGGAAAGGTCCAGCGCACCCAGATGACACCGAAAATGAGAGCGTAGGTCTTGCCGAAAAACCACACCACCCCCGGCACGGGAAGAGAGTCAAGGAACGGGAAGGGCTTCCAGCCTCCAAAGAAGAGCGTCGTCGCCACCGCCGCCACGATGAGCATATTGGAGTACTCGGCCAAGAAGAAGAGAGCGAAGCGCATGCCGCTGTACTCGGTGTGGAAGCCCGCGACCAACTCGGACTCCGCCTCCGGGATGTCGAAGGGGGCCCGGTTCGTCTCCGCCGTGGCGCAGATGAGGTAGATGACGGCGGCGACCGGCATCCAGAAGGCGTTCCACACCCGGGATTGGGCCTCGACAATGGCCGACATCTGCATGCTGTTGGACCAGAGGAGCACGTTCAGAACGACGAGCAGGAGTGGAATCTCGTAGGCGACGCCCTGGGCCACCGAGCGGATGGCACCGAGGAGGGAGTACTTGTTGTTGGCGGCCCAGCCGCCCATGAGGATGGCGAGGACGTTGAAGGTGGAAAAGGCAAAGATGAGGAGCACCCCCACGTTCAGATCCCGGATCTGGAGGCGCTCGCTGAAGGGGATGACGACGAAGCACGAAAAAACGGGGATGAACACCACGATCGGCGCGAGCACGAAGAGCTTCCAGTCCACGTGGCGAGGGGTGATGAGCTCCTTGCTCAGGAGCTTGATGCCGTCGACGATGGTCTGGAGGATGCCGTGCGGTCCCACCTCCATTGGCCCCAGCCGGAGCTGGATGTGGCCTGCCACCTTGCGTTCCAGCCAGACCAGAAAAAGGGCGTTCACCTGCACCAGGACCATGATCGCCACCAGGCCGACCACGAGTCGGGCCACGTCAGGACCCAGGAAGGTCACCAGGCTTTGCCACATGGGCTACTCCACTCCAACAAGAATCTAGGGGATGGGCGACCCCTCCCTGCTTGGTCCGTCCCTAACGGTCGATCTCGGGCACGACAATATCTACGCTTCCGAGGATGGATATGGTATCCGCCACCAGGGTTCCCGACAGCGTTTCGGTGAGAACCTGGAGGTTGCTCAAGGATGGAGACCGCACCTTCAGACGGTAGGGATACCCGGTGCCGTCGCTCACGATATAGAACCCCACGGCGCCCCGGGCCGACTCCACGGCGAAGTAGAAATCCCCCTTCGGGGGCCGAACCTTGCGGGGGGCCCGCCCCCGGATGGGCCCCTCCGGCAGACGCTCCAGGGCCTGCTCGATGATCCGGAGACTCTGCTCCATCTCCTGGAACCGCACCATGTAACGGTCGAAGGCATCGCCGGCGGCCCCGGTTGGGATCTCGAACTCCAGTTCGGGATAGACCGAGTAGGGCTCCGCCCTCCTGATGTCGTAGGCGACCCCCGCTCCGCGGAGCACCGGACCGGTGCAGCCGAAGCGAATCGCGGTTTCCCGGTTGATCACCCCCACCCCCTTGGTGCGGTGAATAAAAATGACGTTCTTGGTAACGAGGTTATGGTAGTCCTCCCAGCGGCTTCGCAGCCGCCCGATGAACTCCCGTGTTGCCCGGATAAATTCATCGTCCACGTCTTTGGCGACCCCGCCGAAGCGGCAGTAGCTGTAGGTGAGGCGGGAGCCGGTGATACGGTCCAGGATGTCCAGGATGATCTCCCGGTCGTCGAAGGCGTAAAGGAAGGGGGTGAAGCCCCCAAGGTCCATGATGTAGGTGCCGAACCAGAGAAGGTGGCTCGAGATCCGGTTCAGCTCAGCGCAGACGATGCGGATGTATTCAGCCCGGGGCGGCACCTCGATCCCGGTCATCTTCTCCACCGCCGCCACGTACCCGTGATTGAAGAGCAGCCCCGATAGGTAGTCCATCCGCGAGGTGTTCGGGAGAAACTGCTCGTAGAGGTGGCTCTCCGCCATTTTCTCGTGACCCCGGTGGCCATAGCCGACAATGGGGTCCGCCTCGATGATGTACTCCCCGTCGAGCTTGAGGAAGAGGCGCAGCACTCCGTGGGTGCTCGGGTGCTGCGGGCCCATGTTCAGGTAGTACGTCTGCTCGACGATGGGCTCAGGCAGTTGGCTCGCCATAGATCTCGTCCGTGCTCCTCACGCCGTGGACCTTGCCGAAATCCTTGCGCAGGGGATGGAAGTCCGCGTCCTCCGGAAGGAGAAGCCTCCGGAGATCAGGGTGATTGTCGAAGGGGATGCCGAAGAGGTCGAAGACCTCCCGTTCGTGCCAGAGGGCCGCGTCGTAAACGGTGCTCACCGTCGGCAGGGACTCGCCCTTCTTCACCGCGACCCTGACTCGCACCCGGGAGCCGGCACCGAAGGCGTTGTAGAGGTAGATCACCTGGAAGGCGTCGGCAAAGTCCACCGCGGTCATGGCTTCCAGGAAGAGATCCGCCTCTCGCGCCACGCGCGCGATGGGCTCCACCTGATCCCGCTTCGCCGTCACTTGCAGGGAGTAGCCCCGTTTACCGAAGTCGGTCGGCCGGACGGCGCTGGGTTCAAGCAGCGCTCCGAGCCCCTCTTTGAAATCGTCGAAGGACATTGCGTTTCTCACCCTTGGTGATCTTGTCCTGGAGGAGGAGTAACCCCTGGATCAGGCCCTCGGGCCTGGGAGGACAACCCGGAACGTACACATCCACAGGAACAATGAGGTCCGCTCCCGGCACGATGGCGTACTGGCCGTCATACTCGAAGGGCCCGCCCGAGATGGCGCAGTTCCCCATGGCAACGCACCACTTGGGCGCCGGCATCTGCTCCCACAGGGTGACGATGGTCGGCGCCATCTTCCGGGAGATGGTGCCGGCAACGATCATGACATCCGACTGGCGTGGCGACCCGCGAAAGACCCCGGCCCCGAACCGATCCAGGTCGAACCGGCTCGCACCGGCAGCCATCATCTCGATGGCGCAACAGGCCAGACCGAAGGTCATGGGCCAGAGGGAGTTGGCCCGGAAAAGATTGAGGATATCCTCGAGAACGGCCACATGGACGATCGGTCCGGGGGCTACCTTCTTATCTGCCAATTGAACACTCCTTTGCGCCAGGCGTAGACGATGGCGAGGGAGAGGATGCCGATGAAGATGACGACCTCGACGAAGTCCCGGATGACGAAGCCCTTGTTGTACACGAGAGCCACGGGGAACAAGTAGAGGACATCCACGTCGAAGGCAAGAAAGATGAGGGCGAAGATGTAGTAGGCAACGCTGAACTGGACCCAGGCGCTCCCGATGGTGGGCATCCCGCTCTCGTAGGTTTCCTCCCGTTTGGCGCCCTCGCTCCGGCCGCCGATGAGCCAGGAGACGATGATCGGCCCCACGGCGAAAATCACTCCCACGACGAGGAACACCGCTACATAAAGGAAGTCATGTAAGGCCTGCTCTGGCATAGGACACCCCGTCTGCCTACCGCACGCCCCGGAGGTGAGAACTCTCGGCGGAAGTATGTGATCCTGTAAATGGAATAATCTGGAACGGAAAGGGGCTTGGCTCGTTGAGCCAGGTCAAGGTAACCGCTTTTAGATAACCCGTCAAGATCAAAAAGACAATGGCGGAAATGAAACTTTTCAGCCGTCCGGGGGCTCGCGGCCAGCGCGGCCTCGTCACTGGTTCGGCCGCTCGGGTATGGATTTGTCGTTGACTCCGGGAAGCCATTGGTTATACTCAGCCTGTCAAACTTCAGCCTTAACCCAGGGAAAAACGTATGGCCGGACATCCGCCGCCTAGCGACAGGGGCAGCGATCCGTTCAAAATGTTCGCGTCGCCTATCGGACCTCGCATTCTGCAACGGGCTAACAAGATCTTCGAAGATTTTCCTGTTTCACGCTACCTGCTCTTCTTCGCCCTCTTTGCCGTCGAGGTGATTGCCGTCTTCTGGATCGCCCTGTACCTGACCCGCTCCTGAGGGAGCCGAGAAAGAGCTGCAGAACAACGCGGCATCCTGCCGAAAGGCGAGATATTGTCGTTTCAGTCCAATACAGCCGGCATTTCACGACGAGGTCGACTGCGTGGACGAGGTGTGATATACGTTAGTACCCGGACGTACCCCTTCCCACGTTTCGTAGTTCAACGAGCTACCAGAACAACATAGCGACGACAGGCGGGCGTCGGTCCCGCATGCTGGCGCGTTTTATCCTCATGATGCGAAGAGGTGTTATCCATGAAGGACCGAGTCCACCTCACCATGGACGGGCGAGAGCTTGAGGCCGATACAGGAGCAACCATTCTCGAGGTCGCACGGCAAAACGGTATCCCTATTCCGACCCTCTGCTACAGTGAGCTCCTGAGACCCCTGGAGAGCTGCCGCATCTGCATCGTCAAGGTGGAGGGGGAGCCAAAATTTCTCCCGGCCTGTAGCACCGTCCTCCGTGACGGCATGGTGATCACCACCAACTCCCGGGAGATCCAGGAGACCCGGAAGCTCCTCATTCAGCTCCTGCTCCAGGAGCACTACGGCGACTGTGTGGCGCCTTGCCAACTCACCTGTCCCGCCGGGATCGACATCCAGGGCTACATCGCCCTCATCAGCCAGGGGCAGTACCTGGAGGCCCTCAAGCTGATCCGGGAGCGCCTCCCCATGCCGCTCACCATCGGGCGAGTGTGCCCCCACTTCTGCGAGTTCCAGTGCCGCCGCAACCTGGTGGAAGAGCCGATCAACATCAACCACCTCAAGCGGTTCGTAGCCGACTACGAGATGCACCTCGGGCAGCGATGCTTCCCGCCCAAGGAGCCGGCCACCGGCCGCCGGGTTGCCATCATCGGCGGCGGGCCTGCCGGCCTCGCCGCCGCCTATTACCTCTGTCTCCGGGGGCATTCGCCCACCATCTTCGAGGCCATGCCCAAGCTCGGCGGCATGCTGCGCTACGGTATCCCCGAGTATCGGCTGCCGAAACAGGTGCTCGACTGGGAGATCGAGGGGATCCTCGGCCTCGGCGTGGAGGTGAAGAACGGGGTCCGGTGGGGAAAGGACTTCACCCTGGATACCCTGAAAGGGGAAGGCTATGAGGCCTTCTTCGTGGCAATCGGCGCCTGGGCCACCCGCAAGCTTGGTGTCAGCGGCGAGGAGCTCATCGGGGTGATCTCGGGAGTGGACTTTCTGGCGGACGTCACCCTGGGAAAGCCGGTCACCATGGGGCGCCGAGTTGCCATTATCGGCGGCGGCAACGTGGCCATGGATGCGGCCCGAACCGGCCTCCGTTTCGGCGCCGAGGAGATCACCGTCATCTATCGCCGCTCCCGGGACGAGATGCCGGCGAGCCGCGAAGAGATCGAGGGCGCCATGGCCGAGGGGATCAAGTTCCACTTCCTTGCTGCGCCCGTCCG
>JAGFXI010000152.1 GCA_017861095.1 Deltaproteobacteria bacterium
GGCGGAACATAGGCCCACCACCAGACAGCGAGAGAGTATAGGGAATGGTTTAACCATTATTATACTTCACCACTGTGCCATGGTGGATAGAAAAAACTACCCCCGCATGACGCACGAGACGCCGCAGCGAGATCGTGGAGAGCTGGCCGTGCCACCGGGGGGGCTACCGCAGGGCTCGGACTCGCAAAGCGCGAGGCCCGAGGACGCCGGTAAGGAGTGCCATATCCGCAGTCGCGGCAGGTGGGTCGTGCATAATGCGGGTTCGATGGTTCGGGGTAGAGGAATTCTCACTCCCTGAGAGCCGCGTTCTGCCGGCGGTTGGGGGGGGCTAGGTCGATGGGTTAAACGCTGACCGTTCAGGGTGGGAGAGACTTGCCGCAGGCGGGTTTAACCCTGATGGTACTAAAGTTGACATAATATATATTATCAGACTATCAATCCAGTGCTCTTCCTGGGCCGGTCGACTTCGAGCCGTCGAAACAACAAGGCTTGTTCCTGTCGCAAAGCTGACCCGACAGACGACTTGGGTGCAGACCGCAAAATAAAAAGGGCCGGAACGAATCCGGCCCTTTTGCGCATACCCATCCTGCCTGTGGTGAGAGCCCGCTTTGCTCTCCCCACCGAGATGCAGACAGCGCTCGAAACTCCGCCTTATACGCAGCCAGTCGGCTTCGGGAGACCTGCCATCTTACAGGCGCCCTTCCCCGGTCCAGAGGGGAAGAGCTCGTAGATCTCCTTGAGCTTGAAGCCGGTTACCTTGGTCAAAATCCGCACCATGGGGGCGATGCCGTGCTTCTTGTAGTAATCCTGGAGAACGGTGAGAACCTTCCAGTGCTCCGCCGTCAGCTCCTGGATACCCTCGGAGACCTTCACGTACTGCACCCACTCCTTGGACCAATTATCGAAGGAGTCAATGAAGCCGTCCTCATCAAGATTAAATGTTTTTCCCATGAATTCGACAGTTGCCATGAAATTTACCTCCTACGTTGAAGTTAAATGGAACCCTTTACCGGCATTATAACGAGATTCCATGCTATTGCTTTTTCGTGCAGGGTTGCCGCGCCGGCGCGCCAGTGCCCTCTGCACCAATCCCTCGGCCCATTCTGGAGATCCGATGGCGTGAATGTGCGTATAGGTGGCTAAAATATTCTTATAGCACACTCCATCCTTTCCGTCCAGAATGCCGATACCTCTCCTCACTGCAAAGGCCATGGCAAGTCCGCTTGGATCAGGGTCGTCCACCCGCGAGTAGTGGAACTCGTGCCCTCTCAGCATGAGGCCCACTGCATAGAACGGGTTGGCCTCGACGACCTCCACCATCGTGTAGCCGTGGCCTTGGGGGCGCCCCATAAGCCGAAAGTCCATGGGCAGGGCCCCGACCATCGGGTAGGTCCTGTCGCCCACGTGGAGGTTTCGGCCCAGGTACATGAGCCCGCCGCACTCGGCGTAGACCGGTAAGCCCGATTCGATAGCCGACCGCAATGATTCTCTGAACCGTCCGTTCGCGGCCAGTTGCTCGGCATGTGTCTCCGGAAACCCGCCACCGATATAGAGAGCATCGAGGCCCGGCAAAGACTCGTCGCGGAGGGAGTTCACCTCCAGCACCCGGGCTCCCCGCACCTCCAGGGCCTCGAGGTTTTCCGGATAGTAGAACTGGAAGGCGCTATCCTTGATGACCCCGATTACCGGCTGCCGATAGGCCTTGGTCATCCGGCGGGGCCGGAGACCCCCTTCCCAGATCAGTACCGGAGCCTGTCTGGCAACGGCGACGACCCGATCCAGATCGATGTACTTCTCGACCACCCGGATCCTGGAAAGCACTGCGTCCCGTGCCTCAGGATGCTCTAGGGCGGTCACCAGTCCCATGTGCCGTTCCGGAAAGGCGTCCTCTTTCACCTTCGGGACGGCGCCGACTACCGGTATGCCGCAGTACTGTTCGATGGTGGTGCGGAGCATCTCCTCGTGCCGGGCGCCAGCAACCCGATTCAGAATCACCCCTCGAATCTGCACTTCAGGATCGAAGTGCTGACACCCGAGCACGGCAGCCGCGGCGGTGCGGGTGATCTTGGTGGCGTCCACGACGAGCAGAACCGGCGCCTGAAGCACTTTGGCCAGGGCCGCCGTGCTACAGGTGCCCGCTGCATCCATGCCGTCGTAAAGGCCGCGGTTGCCTTCGATCACCGCACCGTCGGCCAGCCTCGTTCGTTCGCAGAACGATTGAAGGATCTGCTCCTCATTCATCATGAAGGGATCCAGATTGTAGCAGGGCTGGCCGGCGGCAAGCGCCAGCCAGCCTGCGTCAATGTAGTCTGGACCCTTCTTGAAGGGGACCACCTGCCCCACCCTCTCCCGCCAGGCGGCGATGAGACCGATGGCAAGGGTGGTCTTCCCGGATCCCCCGCGCAGCGCAGCAATCACGACGCGGGGTAGCCTGTTCTCCATACAGGGCCTACCACTTGAACTGAGTCGTGGTTCGCCACGTGGTCATGGCCAGCCGGTAGTCGTCGATGTGCTCGTGACGGAACTCCAGCTCGGCTTTCTCGAAGAACCGCTCCCAGCCGATCCGCTCGATCCACTCCGCTATGCGCTCGTACCGCTTGGCGTCTTTGGCGTAGAGGTCAACGATCCTCTTGATGGTCTTGACCGTCGTCGGCCACCGCGGCGGCTCGTTGGGGATGTAGGGCACGGCCAGCTTGGAGAACTTGGGCGCGCAACGGGAATTCGACACCTTGCCGCCGACCCAGAGGGCAATGCCGTCGCCCTCCCTGTTGGCCAGAGGCAATGCCGGGCACATGGTGTAGCAGTTCCCGCAGAACATGCAGCGCTCGTTGTTTATGGCCACGCTCTTGAACTCCTCCACCTTGGAGGGTTTGATCGCCGCCGTCGGGCACGCGGCAATGGCGAGCGGAACCTCGCAGACCTTGCTCACCCGGTCGTGCTCGATGAAAGGCGGTTTCCGGTGCACGCCCAGGATGGCGATGTCGGAGCAATGCACGGCGCCGCACATGTTCAGGCAGCAGGCGAGCGCGATGCGGACCTGGGCCGGCAGGCGCATGTTGCAGAACTCGTCGTAGAGCTCATCCATGACCGCCTTCACAACCCCCGAGGCGTCAATGGCCGGGGTATGGCAGTGGACCCAGCCCTGGGTGTGAACGATGTTGGTCACGCCGGCACCGGTGCCGCCGACGGGGAATTTGTTGCTGCCCCCAGCAAACTTCCGGCCCTTGAGATCGTCCAGGAGCGGCTTCAGCTTCGCCTTCTTATCCAGCAGAAACTCGATGTTGTTCCGGGTGGTGAAGCGCAGGTAGCCGTCACAGTACTTGTCGGCAATCTCGCAGACCTCCCGGATGAGCTCCACGCTCATGATGCGACAGCTTCCCACCCGCACGCTGTAGATTTCATCCCCACTCTCCGCAACGTGCACGAGCACCCCGGGTTGGAGGATCTCGTGGTACTTCCATTTACCGAAGTTTTTCTTCACAACGGGCGGCAGGAACTGCTCGTAGTGGGGCGGTCCGATATCGGTGATGCGATCTTTCATTGGCTCCTTTGGGTCATAAGGCATGGTTGTCACCTCCTAAGCCTGGTGTCTCTTCCGGAACCCTGCAGCGTCATGCTCCCAACCGCCGGGTACATCTTCGGGTGCATAGAAGATGTACGGATTGTAGCGCGGCGTATTGATCATCCGTGGATCTGGCTGACGGCCCAGCGCCTTGAGGAACTCCCTCAGGCCGAGCCGCTGAATGCACTCGCCCAGCCGCTCGCGGTTCTTGCCGTTTTCCATCCACCAGTCGAACATGGGCTCGACGAAGGCGTGGAACTCCTCGTAGGGAGGTTCCATCTTGATGAAGGGGATGATCACGCTCGAGAGTTGGGCGCCTTCGAGGATGGGGGCCTTGGCGCCGCACAGAACGGTGGCGCCCAGGTCCGTTCCCGGTCTCAGGGCCCGGGGCATCACATTGATGCAGTGCATGCAGCGGGTGCAGTCCTCGTTCCAGATCTTGAGCTTCTTGCCGTCAAACTCCATGCACTTGGTCGGGCAGAGATCACACACCTCTTTCTGGATGTCCAGCTTCCGCGCCTTGGTGCCGTGCGCGCCACCGTTGGTCACGAGCTCACCGCCGGCGTAAGCCTTTACCGCCTCCTGATCGATGCGGATGTCATCGCGCCAGGTTCCGATAATGGAGCAGTCAGACCGGGCGATGGCGGCCACGCAGTCATTCGGGCAGCCAGAAGCCTTGAACTTGAACTTGTAGGGGAACGCCGGGCGGTGGAGCATGTCCTGGTAGGTCATGGTGATGTTGTAAATGATGGCCTGGGTATCCACGCAAGACCACTCGCAACGGGCCATGCCCACACAGTCGCTCGGGGTTCGCATGTTGGAGCCCGAACCTCCCAGGTCCATGTTCAACTCATGGGTCAGCTCATAAAAGACCGGTTCCAGTTCATCGGTGGTGGTACCAAGCAGAATGACGTCTCCCGTGGAGCCGTGCATGTTGGTGAGACCACTGCCGCGTTTTTCCCAGAGATCGCAGAGTTGCCTCAGTATCTTGGTGGTGTAAAACTTTCCTCCCGGTTGATTGACCCGTACGGTGTGGAAGTGCGCACAGGCGGGGAAAAGATCCGGGCGGTCACAATAGCGGCCGATAACGCCGCCGCCGTAGCCGAGCACGCCCACGATGCCGCCGTGCTTCCAGTGCCCCTCTTTATCCTCGTAGGATTTCTCCAGTAGGCCCAGGAGGTCCTCACACATGGGCTTCTTCTTGGCCATCTGTTTGATGTCCGAGATGAAGCTCGGCCAGGGCCCCTTTTCCAGCTCATCCAGCATGGGGGTCTTGTGTTTCAATGCCATTCCGTTTACCTCCTTGTGAGTCAGTCTAAACTAGGCTGTTGCCGCGAACCTGGTACTGTCGTTCCTCCAGGAACTCTCACCTCCTCTCACCCGAATCTGAAAATAGTGCAAGAGCGCGCTCTTAGCGCCAAACACGAATACGGACAAATCTGAGTTGTTGCAAAAAGGGCGGGATCGAACTTTTCCGGGCCGAGCGAGTGATAGTGAAACTCTTCACTCCGCGGCGTACCTTATTTGTATAGAGCCCCCTGAGATTTTTGTCAATCGAAGAATAACAGACAGGTTCATCCTCCGTGGGGCTATTTCCCTGCTGCCCCATCGTTACACGGGGTCGTTTTCGTGGCAGCTTGTTAGCCCAGAAGGAATGGGGCTCAGATGAACTCCGCAGGCGCGGTCCCGCAAGAACGGTCGCCCTCCCTCGGCGATGAGACCTCCGCGCTTTCCCTGGCGTGTCTTAAGGTTTGCGGCTTAACAAAGACCTCCTGGCAATCGAGGGATGTGCGGCTGAATCGCTCCTCAGTGATTGCCAGGATGTGTTGATGCCGACCCGTAATTACGCCCGTTGCTTACGGGTCCACTATGGCCACGCCTGGAGCGGCAAGGAGACTGGCCTTTAGGCCATCCCCTTTTCCTCTTTTTCTAGGCTTCCTTCCTCGGGGAGCATATACAGGGTGGTGCTACCGCTCGACCAGTACTTCAGCTTGCCCTCGGCCACCAGCTCATTGATGAGCTTCTTGGCCTGCATCATCTTGAGATCGGGGACCGCCTTGCAGAGTTCGTTGAAGTAGTGCTTGGTCTTGCCCTTCTTCGCCGCCATGAAGTCGAGGATCGCCTTCTTTCCCTCTTCACTCATCGTTGCCCTCCAGACACGGTGCTTGACTTGGTGAAAGTGATCCTATTCACTCGGTAGGTGATTCACTCTATTCCGCTCCTCACCCTTTGTCAACAGGAAATGAGCCCCCCGCCGGGGCGCCTCCGGTTGCGACGGGCAGGACGAATCTGAACCGCTCGCTCGACCCGGCCACGCGGGCGAGCAATCATTCTTTCCCCTCCCTTGACATTTCGATCCTCACGCCATCTTGGACCGCAAGGCCTTGCCTGCCAGGGGATTGTAGAGTTTCATGATTGCAACCTTCATGACCTCGAGCGTCTTGGCGTTGCTGATCACGTCCCCAACCTGGACGGCCTTCCTGCCCGCTATATCCTGAACCCGGTTAGCCAGCCCAACTCCCTCGAGCCGCTTGAGCTTCTCTTCATCCAAGAAGATATTGATGTAGTAGTCAGCCATAGCCACGCCTCCCTTTGTTATGAGTTGTCCCGACTCACGCTGTTCGTCTCCGGCGACGGAGACACGCATACCTCCTCGGTCTCTTTCGTGAAAGCCTCTGATATCTGTATTGAAAGGCGAGCGGAATTCAGACGTTGCCGTCCCTTATAAAACTCAGGGCGGTCTGTTGTCAAGAGGTTTGCCGTATCCACCCCGAACCCGTGCGAGGGTGAAATCTCGACAACCTTTGGTACAGGGCGGACTTCCCCGCGTCTGCTGTACTCAGGTGGAGTGTTCCACCCTCATGACGCCTCAGGGCGTCGCCGGGGGCACTCAGAGCTAAGTCGGCGGAGGAGAGCGTGAGATGAG
>JAGFXI010000020.1 GCA_017861095.1 Deltaproteobacteria bacterium
TCGATCGAATGGGCTACGGCAGGGGGATTTATTCGGCAAGGACCCATAGTCGCAGCATTGATAGTATACGGAGAGGGCCGGCCTTCCGGCGGCGGGCGGAGAAAGTTTGGGAGACCTTGCCTTGCTCGGGGAGAAAGTAGTGGCTCCAGATGCTCCTTGCTTCACAGACCCCCCCGCCTCCGACGCCATCGGCTTTGTGGGAGCGGCTTCCAGCCGCGATTGAGTGGTTCACGGCAGGGATGGTCTGCTCTGCAAAGGCGTCACGCCGAGGCGTGATCGCGGCATTGATAGTGGAGAGGAAGGCCGGGCCTTTCGGCGGGGTTGTGGTGGAAAGCTTGAGGGGCCTTTCCGTCGGCGAAGGAAGGTAGAGGCTCCGGATGCGCTTTGCGCCGCAGACCACCCTGCCTGGCGTGCGAGCCGGCTCTTGATAAGAGCGGCTTCCAGCCGCGATCGAGTCGGCTACGGCAGGGGGAACTCCTCGGCAAGTCCGCCGCGATCTCAGTTGGCGGCGGCCGCGACCTTCTTGAGCCAGTAAGGATTCATGAGGTCTTCGTAGATGCTGAGCGCCGCCTCGGCCCCCTGACCGACGGCGGTGACGATCTGTTTGTAGCCGCCCTCCACGTCCCCGGCGGAGTAAATGCCGGGAACGGTGGTCCGGTGGTGGGCATCCCGCTTGATGAACCCCTCTTCGGTGAGCTCCACCCCGAGCTTCCTGGCAAGGCCCACGGCCGGCTCGTAGCCGACGGCGACGAAGACGCCGTCCACGGGGACGGTCCAGGTCTCCTTGGTCTTGTTGTTGACAAGGCGAACCTCTCTCACGCGCTCCTCGCCTCGGATCTCGGCGACCTCCGTATTCCACACGATGGGGATCTTGGCATTGAAGAGGTAGTTGGTAAGGTGTTCCTGGGCCCGCAGGGTGTCGCGGCGGTGGACCAGGGTGACCTCCACGCCGATATTGTGAAGATAGAGCGCCTCCGTGACGGCGCTGTTTCCGCCGCCCACCATGATCACCTTCTTTCCCTTGAACAGGGGCCCGTCGCAGGTGCTGCAGTAGGTCACGCCGCGGCCGGCAAGTCGAGATTCGCCGGGAACGCCAAGGCGCTTGTGGGTCGCGCCGGTGGCGATGAGCACCGCCTTGGTGAGAAAGCGCCTCCTCGTGGTCGTCACAGTGAGCTGTTCGCCGCGTTGAACGTCCACGACCTCTTCGCCCTGGAAGATCTGGACGTACTCGAGGGCATGGCTGACGAGAAGATCCACCAGGGCCTTGCCGCCCACGTGGGTGAAGCCGGGGTAGTTTTCCACTATGGGGGTGGTCGTCACCTGCCCACCGAGGGCGTCCCGTTCAACCACGGCAGTCTTCAAGCCGCTCCGCACGGCATAAATGCCCGCGGTGAGCCCGGCCGGACCGCCGCCGACGATGACGAGATCCGTCTCCACCACCTCGGCATCAATCTCGGGAATGAAGATGGTCTGCTCCGCCATCTTCTCGAGGGAGAGGATGAAAAGCTCCTCCGGCTGAGCCCCTTGGGCGATCAGGACATCATTGGCGAATGTCTGGGGTACGCTATGGGCGGAGTAGGTGTCGGCAAGCTTCGGGTTGGCCTGAATGTCGATAAGCTCCAGGGAGACGACGTCGGGCCTCGCCACCGCCGCCTTGATGGCGTTCACCGCCTGCTGCGGGCAGTAGGGGCAGGTTGGGCTAGAAAAAAGCCGTACCTGCCGCGGTGAGTCGATCTTATTGATCAGCTTGAGGGCCTGATCGCTCAGGTTGCTCTTTCTGAGACCGATGAGCACCACCGCCTCCAGGAACGTACGCCCCTCCTCGCCGATGGGCGCTCCAAGGAAGCGGATGTGGTAGCGCTCCGGATCAAAGAGGATGGTGGGCGATAGGGTGACCTTCCACTGCTCGGCCAGCTTGTGGGAGAGATCGTGCTCCTTGAGCTGGACGTTCCGGCTCAGATTGGCGAAGGCCCGGATCACCTGCCTGGCCGCCTCGTTGTACGCATCGTTGGTGCCGCCCCGCGTAAAGAGGTAAAGGGGCACCGGATGGGGAAGCTGATCCAGGACAGTCCTGAGCTGCGCTTGGACGTCAGGGGGGATGACCATTCCGGCATCAGAGGATTCTCGCGTTGCCATGGCTCGTTCCTGTAAGCGGTGGCCACACCTTGCCACCGAGGTTAGAATCTTCTCACGGGTGACTGCAACCACCCTCGAACATGACCACTTTTACCCCGGGGACGGTAACAAAGGGGTACCGAGGCTGTCAAGGAGCAAGGCCTGCGGCCTCGCTCCCGTATGGGTGCCCCATGCGAGACCGTCCGCGAGCAAAGGAGGTATCACTATGGCTGGAGAATTCGCCTGCGTAGCGTGCGGCATCCCGAGTGAGAAGGATGACGTCGTTCTGATCCAGGAATGTCGGCTGTGCCGACGGGCGCACTGCGACGGCTGTCTCAACGCGGAAGGGCTCTGCGTCGAGTGCACGCAGAAGTAGCCCACGGGCATTGCGAGCCGTGTGCCGACTCAGTGTTCGTTGATAACCCGTCCGGTGCCTTTTCATCACCAACCAACTGGGCCGTCTCCTCCTCCTGTTCTCGGAGGGCGAGTCGCCGCCAGGTTAGACGACCGGCAAAAAAAGCCCCGCTCATGGGAGCGGGGCTTAAATTTCTTGACTATGGTAACGGAATTCTAGCCGTTGTGATACCCCTGACCGCCAATGGGGCTGGAGGCAATCTCCGGTATGCTGGTCTCTAGGGCCCTCTTGGCGTTTCGATGACGCATTACCCACTCCGCATGATCGTCAGGCCATATCTCGATGCCGGGACCAGCCCAGCCGCTCTCTAATCCTTGATCTTTCTCCGTCTCCATATGTGACCCTCCTCTGTGGTTTTTCTCGGCCGTCATTAGCATATATGGTAACCAGAAAAGTCTAGCTGTCAAGTAGAGAAAGGCCGAAAGGAAACGACGTAGAGCCTCTTCCCGAGATCCAGCACGTTGTTGAACAGCTCCTCTTATGGTCAGTGAGGACCTCGGGAGGCACGCCCAGTCAACCAACCAGGGGCTGGCGCGAAGCCTTGCGACGACCAGTCTTCCGGCCGCGGCCTTGAGGAAAACGGTTGTTCGGCTGGTGGTCCCGTGCTAAGATGCCCTGCTTGAAAAAAATGAAAGAAGAGGTTCCGCCGGCCGGTGAAGCTCCAATTCTTCGAGGTAAAGACCCGTGAGCAGGTTTGGGCCGAGTATCGCCGATTCGCCCCGGTTGGTCTGGAAGAAGTCCCTCTGGATCGGGCCTACCACCGGGTCCTGGGTGAGCCGATCGTTGCTGTCGAAGATTTGCCGGGCTTTGCGAAGGCCACGGTGGATGGCTATGCGGTACGGGCCCGGGACAGCTTCGGCGCCTCGGAGAGTCAACCCGCGTTGCTCGCCGTGGTGGGTGACGTGGGAATGGGAGAGGTCCCACCCTTCGAGGTCGGCCCCGGTGAGGCGGCACGGATTCCCACCGGCGGCATGCTCCCCGCGGGCGCTGACAGTGTGGTGATGGTGGAGTACACCGAGGAGCTCGATCGGAGGAGTGTGGCGATCAGCCGGAGTGTGGCTCCCCTGGAGAATATGATCGGGCGGGGGGACGACGTCCGCGCTGGAAAAGAGGTCCTCGCTGCCGGGCGGAGGTTGCGGGCCCAGGAGATCGGGCTCCTCGCCGGGCTCGGGCGAACGAAGGTAATGGGGAGCCGTCGGCCCCGGGTGGCCGTCGTCAGCTCCGGCGACGAGATCGTCCCGGTGGATAGGGCGCCTGCACCCGCCCAGCTCCGGGACATCAACTCCTACAGTTTGGCGGCGCTGGTGGAGGAGTGCGGGGGCGAGCCATGGCGGCTCGGGGTTATCCCCGATGAGTTCCAACCACTCCGCGCCGCGTGTGAACAGGCGCTGAAGGAGGCGGATATCTGCATCATCTCAGGGGGGTCGTCGGTGGGCACCCGGGACCTCACCCTCCAGGTGCTCGGCTCCTTCCCTGACACCGAAGTTCTGGTTCACGGCGTTGCCATCAGCCCCGGCAAGCCGACGATCCTTGTGCGCGTGGGGGACCGCGCCTTCTGGGGGCTTCCGGGACATGTGGCCTCGGCCATGGTAGTCTTTCACGTGCTGGTGCGCCCTTTTATGGATCACATGCGCGGGATTCCTCCCTCCCTCGGCGGCAGATGGCCTCTCAGGGCCCGCCTCAGCCGGAACGTCGCCTCCAGGCAAGGGCGAGAGGACTTCATCCGGGTGAGGCTCCAGCAGCACGGTGAGGGGTTGCTGGCGGAGCCCGTCTTCGGTGAATCGGGGCTCATCTCCACCCTGGTTCGGGCGGACGGGCTCGTCCGCATCGATCGACACACGGAAGGCGTTTATGCGGGCGAGCTCGTCGAGATCTTGAGGATTTAGGCGCTTCTTTCATGTCGCGACGGATCTATCTCAAGATGAAACCGCTCTCGGAGGCGAGGGATCTTTTTCTTCGCCGCTGGGATCTGGAGCGAATGCTCTCTGGCGAGACCATCCCGACCCTGGAGGCTCCCGGGCGGGTCACCGCGGCTCCGGTCTTCGCCCGCTTCTCCATGCCCACCTTCCATGCGGCCGCCATGGACGGCGTCGCGGTGGGGGCGGAGGCGACCTTCGGTTCCACTCCCGAGAGCCCGCGGCGGCTCACGGTAGGGCGTGACGCCCACTGGGTGAATACGGGGCAGGCGCTCCCTCCGGGTACCGACGCCGTGATCATGGTCGAGCACCTCCACCAGATCGACGAGACGACCCTGGAGATCCAGGCCGCTGCCTTCCCCTGGCAGCATGTGCGCAAGGTCGGCGAGGACATCGTCGCCACCGAGCTCCTTCTCCCGCAGAACCATCTTATCACCCCGTACGAGCTGGGAGCCCTCCTCGGAGCCGGTGTCCTGGAGGTGGAGGTAAAGCGGCGGCCCCGGGTGCTCGTCATCCCCACCGGGGACGAGTTGGTGGAGGCGGAATCGCTTCGGGGCGCCGAGGTGCCGCCCGCAGGCAGGGTGGTGGAGTTCAACTCTTGGGTGCTGGTGAACCTCATCCGGCAGTGGGGAGCCGTCTGCGACCGGCATTCCATCGTCCCCGATCAACCTGAGGTCTTGCGGCGGGTGCTCCTCGAGGCCGCGGTGGGCGACTACCACGTGGTGATCGTGAATGCCGGTTCCTCCGCCGGCTCGGAAGACCATACCGCCAACCTGATCGAGGAGCTCGGGGAGCTCCTGGTCCACGGGGTGGCGATCATGCCGGGCAAGCCCACCGTCCTCGGGGAGATCGCTGGGAAGCCGGTGGTGGGTAATCCCGGGTATCCGGTGTCGGCGGTCATTAGCCTGGAGCAGTTCGTGCGGCCGCTCCTCTTGAGGATGCAAGGGCTCCCCGAGCCGGAGCCCGAAGAGGTGGAAGCCTACCCATCCCAGAAGGTGCCCTCCAAGCTCGGGGTGGAGGAGTTCATCAGGGTGAACCTGGGCAGGGTGGGGGAGCGGCTCATCGCGACGCCCCTGCCGCGGGGTGCAGGCTCCATCACCTCGCTCACCAAGGCGGCCGGGTTCCTGAGGATTCCCGACACGGTGGAGGGGGTAACGGAGGAGAAGCCGCAGCGAGTCACCCTTCTCACCTCCCGGAAGGGGGTGGAGCGGACCCTGGTGGTGGTGGGCAGTCACGATATCACCCTAGATGTCATGGCCAACCTGCTGAAGAAGTACGATCCGGAGATGGCCATTGCCTCAACCAACGTCGGGAGTCTCGGTGGTCTCCTGGCGCTTCGCAAGGGCAATGCCCACCTCGCCGGCTCGCACCTCCTCGACACTGAAACCGGCGACTACAACACCTCCTACATCCGGCGCTACCTCCCAGGCGTGGAGGTAAGGCTCGTGAACCTGGTCTACCGGGAGCAGGGGCTCATCATCCCCCGGGGGAATCCCAAAGGCATCAAGGGCCTGGCGGAAATCATCCGTCCGGATCTCTCCTTCGTCAACCGCCAGGCTGGATCGGGAACTCGCATCCTCCTCGACTGGCAGTTGAAGCAGCTCGGGCTTGATCCCCGGAGCATCAGCGGTTATGAACGAGAGGAATACACCCACATGGCGGTGGCCGTGGACGTCCTGAGCGGAACCGCCGACGCCGGGATGGGGATCTACGCGGCGGCCCAGGCGCTGGGTCTCGATTTCTTGCCGGTGATCACCGAGCGGTACGATCTCGTGATCCCCGCCGTGCACTTCGATGGTCCCCTGGTACAAACCTTGCTTCGCATTATCTCCTCCGAGGAGTTCAAGAACCAGGTGATGGCCCTGGGTGGCTACGACGTGCGGGAGACGGGCACCTTGATCCCTTGTCGCTGAGAGCAGCGACTGAGCGGGTTGAGCCGCACGAGAAGGGACGACGGGGTTGGCCGAGAAGCTCAAGGATCTCATCAGGCGGTTGAATCAGATCGGCATCGCCCTCAGTAGCGAGACTCACCTGCCGACCCTTCTTGAGCTATTGGTTCGGGAGGTCCGCCGCTTCACCCGGGCCGACGCAGGGAGTCTCTACTTCAAGATGGGCAACCAGCTCCGGTTCCAGGTGGCGCAGAACGACACGCTGACCGCGCGGAAGACGGCCCTTACCGGGGCCTTTCGGCCTTATCCGATCCCCCTCGACAAGACAAGCATCGCCGGGTATGTGGCCGTTACGGGCGAGACCCTTAATATCGCCGACGTGTACCAACTTCGTCCCGAGGCCGAGTACCGCTTCAATCCGGCCTTCGACGACCGGAACGACTACCGCTCCCGCTCGATGCTGGCCCTGCCCATTGGCAACCACGATAATGAGATCATCGGAGTCCTTCAGCTTATCAATGCTCTCGACGAGAAAGGCAATGTGACGGTGTTTGACAGCGATCACGTTGACCTGGTTGCATCACTCGCCTCCCAGGCAGCGGTAGCCATCCAGAACGCCCGACTGATCACCGCCATCCACGAGGTCTTTGCCGCCCTCGTCCGCTATTCGGCCTCAGCCATCGACGCCCGGAGCCCCCACACGGCTGGCCACTCCCGTCGGGTGGCCACTTACTGCCTGCGTCTCGCCCGGGCGGTGAACGACCAAACAAGCGGACCCTTCGCTCAGATCTCCTTCAGCGACAAGGAGCTGGAAGAGCTCAACTATGCCGCCTGGCTCCATGACATCGGCAAGATCGGCGTCCGCGAGGAGGTGCTGGAGAAGGTGGACCGGCTCACCCCTGCGGCCATGGAGCTCATCGCCAGCCGATTCGAGATGATTAAGCTGGCGAATCTCTTTGAGGCTGAGCTCAACGGCAGACAGGCAGGGGGAGGGCCGCACAATCCGGCCAGTGAGGTGGAGAGGAGTCTCGAGGAGACGGACCAGGATCTCGAGTTCATCCGGCAGATCAATCGGGCCAAGTGGATCAAGGCCGAGCAAATCGAACGGATCGAGCGGATCCGGACGAAGACCTTCCGTGACGCCCGGGGCCAGATTCGCCCGTACCTTACCGAGGAGGAGGCTCACTACCTCTCCGTGCGTGAGGGTAACCTCACCTCCGAGGAGTACGAGGAGATCAGGGCCCACGTGCTCCACACCCTCAACATCATCAACAAGATCCCCTTCGCCAAAGACCTCGAACGTATCCCCCTTATCGCCGCGGCTCATCACGAAAAGCTGGACGGGTCGGGATACCCACTGGGGCTCAAGGCCCCGGACATCATGATCCAGGCTCGCATACTCGGGTTGGCGGATGTCTACGACGCCCTCACCGCCACCGATCGTCCCTACCGCGGCGCCATGCCGACCGAGGAGGCCCTCAAGATCCTCACCCGCGAGGCCGAGGCAGGAAAGCTGGATCGAGACCTTGTGGAGCTCTTCGTGACCAAGAGGCTCTATGATGGGGTGACCTGACCTGCGGCTACCGGAATCACCTACTTGACAACAGCCCCGACAAGCTGCACTCTTAACCCGCATTATGCACGAACCACCTGCTGCGACCGCGGATATGGCCGTCCTTCCGGGCGTCCTCGGGTCTCGAATTTTGACGACTTCGTAAAAAGTCGCCAGGGTAGGCGGCACAGTAAAAAGCTCCAGATGCAACGCCGCAGATGGACTTTTTACGAAGCCGTCAACCTTGCGACGTACTGAACAAGTACGCCTCAGGTCCGAGTCCCGCGGTGCCGCGGGATGGTTACCCGGTGGCACGACCATCTCCACGATCTCGCGACGGCGTCTCGTGCATAATGCGGGTTAGACCTTGATCAACTGCGCCGTTTCTTTGCCCCTCGTGGGGGGAGGGATGTCGGAATGTCCAGCAAGGACGTGTTTGCCGTCTTCGGGCGCATTGCGGAGGAGCGAATCCTCGAGGCACAGCGTCGGGGGGAGTTTGACAACCTGCCGGGCCACGGCAAACCCTTACAGCTCGACGACGACAGTCACGTTCCGGAGGACCTCAGGCTGGCATACAAGGTCCTGAAGAACGCCGATTGCCTCCCGCCCGAGTTGGAGTTAAAAAAAGAAATTCTGACGACCGAACAGATGCTCGGCCGGATCACCGACGAGGGAGAGAAGTACAAGCAACTGAAGAGGTTGAACTTTCTGGTAATGAAGCTGAACATGATGCGAAAGGTCCCAGTCTCCTGGGAGGAGAATCAACGCTACATCGACACGATCGCGGAGAAGCTGGGAGGCGGCAAGGACAAGCGCACGCAGAAGCGGTGATCCTCGTTATCGGCCGCGGTCCTAACCCACCTCTGTCCCTCGCTCACCGAGTATGGTTCCGCAATCATGCACGAGATGTCCATTGCTCAGAGCCTCCTGAATATCATCCTTCAGGAAGGCGCGACCCACCAGATACGGCGGGTCGTCTCCGTGGCCCTCAAGGTGGGCGAGCTCAGTTCCGTAGTGCCGGAATCCCTCCGGTTCTGCTTCGAGCTCATCGCCCAGGGCACGATTGTTGAGGGAGCCGAGCTCCAGATCGAGCGGGTTCCCGTCACCTGCCGCTGCGAGGATTGCGGCACCCAGTTTTCCGTGGAGCATCTGCTGTTTGTCTGCCCCTCATGCCACAGCCGGCGGGTGGAGGTGTTGAGCGGAAGAGAGCTCAACATCCAGAGCCTGGAAGCGGAGTAGAAACAGAAGGAAGAGGAGGAAGGAGTGCGAACCGTCCCTGTTGTTCGGAATATTCTGGAAGCGAACCAGCGGCTGGCGGAGGAGAACCGCAAGGTGTTTCGGGATGCCGGTCTCTTTGTCATCAACCTCATGAGCGGCCCAGGCGCAGGGAAGACCTCGCTCCTGGAGCGGACCATCGACGGTCTCCGGGGTCAGGTCAGGATCGGGGTCATCGAGGGGGACATCCAGTCCACCTACGATGCCGACCGGATCAGCCAGAAGGGAGCCCAGGTGGTCCAGCTCAATACCGGCGGCGCCTGTCATCTGGACGGGAACATGATCAAGTCCGCCTTGGAGCCCCTCGACCTGGAGAGACTGGATCTCTTGGTGGTGGAGAATGTGGGGAATCTCGTCTGCCCTGCGGAGTTCAACCTCGGCGAGGATATGAAGGTGATGATCCTCAGCGTTGCCGAGGGGGACGACAAGCCCCTCAAGTACCCCCTCATGTTCCAGACCTCCGCCGTGCTCCTCATCAACAAGGTCGACCTGCTGCCCTACGTGGACTGCGACGTGAAGGTCATGCGGGAGAGGGCGTTACAGCTCAACGGCGACCTCACAATCTTCGAAGTCTCCTGCCGCACGGGACAAGGGTTGGAGGCCTGGTTCCAGTGGTTGCGCGAGCAGGTGGCCATGCGTAAAGCCAAGGGAGATGGTGCAAAGGCGTAGAGTTCGCATTCAGGGCATCGTCCAGGGGGTGGGATTCCGCCCCTTCATCTATCAGCTGGCCCACCGGCATCGGCTGTACGGCTACGTCGCCAACACGCCCCAGGGCGTGGAGCTCGAAATCGAGGGCGACGAATCCGACCTCGACCGGTTTCTCGTCGATCTTCCCGTGAACATCCCGCCCTTGGCACAGATCACTCGGCTGGAGACCGAGGCGCTGCCGCCCTTCGCCTACACTGGCTTCGAGATCAGGACGAGCGCGGCGGGTGCGGAGCGGGCGGCCCTCATCTCTCCGGACACGGCGATCTGCGCCGATTGTCTCCGGGAGCTCTTCGACCCCAGGGACCGCCGCTACCGCTACCCCTTCATCAATTGCACCAACTGCGGTCCGCGGTACACCATCATCCGCGACATTCCCTACGACCGCGTCAACACCGCCATGGCAACCTTCACCATGTGCGACCGGTGCGAGCGAGAGTACCACGATCCTCTGAACCGCCGATTCCACGCCCAGCCGAACGCCTGTTGGGAGTGTGGCCCCAGGGTGTGGCTGACGGATGCCGCCGGCAAGGAAATCCCCCTGGCCGATCCGATCGCGGCTGCCGCTGCCCGGCTCAGAGAGGGAGCCGTGCTGGCCGTGAAAGGCCTCGGGGGGTTCCACCTCGCGGTGGACGCCACCCAGAACGAGGCGGTCCGGCGGCTTCGCCTCCGCAAGCGGCGGGAGGAGAAGCCCCTCGCCCTCATGTCACCGGAGTTGGAGCAGATCGCCTCCTATGTCCTCCTGGGAGACCGCGAGCGTGACCTCCTCACCCAGCCCCAGCGTGCCATCGTGCTCGCCCGCAAGCGGCCGGAGAGTCCCATTGCGCCGGAGGTGGCGCCGAGGAACCAGTACCTCGGGGTCATGCTTCCGTACACCCCCCTCCACTACCTTCTCCTTGCCCACGGGTTTCTGGCCCTGGTGATGACAAGCGGGAACCTCAGCGAAGAGCCTATCGCCATCGATAACGACGAGGCGCTGCGCCGGCTGGCCGGCATCGCCGATTATTTCCTTTTCCATGATCGGGACATTCTCCTCCGGTCCGACGACTCGGTGGTGCGGGTGACGGGAGGTCGGGTGCGCCAGATCCGCCGCTCCCGCGGGTTCGTCCCTGTGCCCGTCTTCTTGAGACGGCCGGTGCCCCCGATCCTGGCACTCGGCGGAGAGCTCAAGGGCACCATCTGTGTGACCAAGGAGGATCGCGCCTTTGTGAGCCAGCATCTAGGGGACCTCGAGAACCTCGAGACCCTGGAGTTTCTCGAATTGACGGTCCGCCACCTGCGGCGAATCCTGGAAGTCCATCCTCGGCTCCTGGTCCACGACCTTCACCCCGACTACCTCACCACCCAGGTGGCCCTGGCCCAGCAAGAGCTCCCCACGCTCGCGGTGCAACATCACCATGCCCACGTGGTGAGCGCCATGGCCGAGCACAAGCTGGAGGGGAGGGTGCTCGGGCTGGCGCTGGATGGGACCGGCTACGGCACCGACGGCAGGATCTGGGGCGGTGAGATCCTGGCGGTGGACGAGAAAGGCTTCGAGCGGCTCGGGCACCTTAGCTATATGCCCATGCCCGGAGGCACCGCCGCCATCAAGGAGCCCTGGCGGATGGCGGTCTCCTACCTCCGGGCCACCTTCGGCGAGGCGTATTTTGCCGAGAACACTCCCCTTCTTCGCCGCTGGGGCAGGGAGCGGATCGATCTCCTGCTCCAGATGCTGCGCCGTCAGCTTAACTCCCCTCTCACCTCGAGCTGCGGGCGACTCTTCGACGGCGTGGCAGCCCTTGTCGGTGTGAGGGACCGGATCGCCTACGAGGGGCAGGCCGCCATCGAGCTGGAGCAGTGCATGGAGCCCACGCAGGAGCGCTACCGTTACGAGTTTAACGACGCGGACGGAGTTCTCCTCCTCAGCCCCACGGCCATCTTCGCCCAGGTGGCGGAGGATGTGGCCGCCGACGCCCGGGCGGGGGTGGTGAGCGGCAAGTTTCACCGGACTGTCGTCGAGATGTTTGCCGAGGCATGCCGGCACCTCGCCACCCGCCACGGGCTCACCCGGGTGGTATGCTCGGGCGGCGTGTTCCAGAACGTCTACATTCTCACCAACATCGAGCGGCGCCTCCATGAGCTCGGACTCGAGGTTTACACGCACGAGCTGGTCCCGAGCAACGACGGCTGTATTTCCCTGGGGCAGGCCCTGGTTGGAGCCGCATCCTTGGAGAGATAATGTGCCGGGGGGTGCTACTCACTGGTCAGTTCCCCGATGATGTGATACAACTCCCCATCGACGCTGACGGAGAGGACAGGCTGAGAGTCCAAGGAAATGATGGGGCCTGCATCTCTTCTGCCATGGCGGTCTCGCCGATACGCGCTTTTTCTCGCCATGTCACCGTGGCCGCCGCTCTCCGCGTCCTTGAGGGCTGTTCAAAGGTGTGAGTGCGAGCGTCGTCGATCTGGCGCGAGAACACCGAGAAGGGAGTGTCAGATGTGTCTTGCGGTTCCCATGGAGGTGGTTGAGATCAAGGGCAACATGGCCACCGTCCAGGTGGGAGATGTCCAGCGCCGGGCCTGCCTGGATCTGGTGGATACCTTTCCGGATGTGGGGGATTACCTCATCATCCATGCCGGCTACGCCATCCACCGGATAGATCCGGAGGAGGCCCGGAAGACCCTGGAATACTTCAAAGAGATTCTCGAGTATGAAGTATCGGGATGAGTATCGAGACCCGGAGCTGGCGGACCGTCTCATAAGGGCCATTCGCCAGCGATCGCGGACCCCGGTCAGGCTGATGGAGGTCTGCGGGACCCACACGGTGGCCATTTTTCGGGCTGGGATCAAGACCCTGCTTCCCGAGACCATCACCCTGATTTCCGGACCGGGATGCCCGGTTTGCGTCACCGCCCAGGAGGATATTGACCGGGCCATCGCCCTGTGCCGCGAGCCGGGGGTGACGGTCGCCACCTTTGGCGACCTGATGCGGGTCCCCGGCTCCGAATCCTCTCTGCATCAGGAGAAGGCCCGGGGTGCTGATGTGCGGATGGTGTACGCAAGCCTCGACGCCCTGGACCTGGCCCGCCGACTGCCCCATCGCCGGGTAGTGATGCTCGGCATCGGGTTCGAGACCACGGTACCCACCATCGCGGCGGCGGTTCGCCAGGCGAAACAAGAGGGACTCACCAACTTCCTTGTCCTCTCCGCCCACAAGCTGCTGCCTCCGGCCATGGAGGTGCTCCTTTCGGCGGCGGAAGTGCGGATCGATGGGTTTCTCTGCCCGGGTCACGTTACGACCATCATCGGCACCGAACCTTACCAGGATGTGGTGAAGCGACACGGCAAACCGTGCGTGGTCAGCGGCTTCGAGCCCGTGGACATCCTCCAGAGCATCCACATGCTCATCTGCCAGCTGGAGGAGGGGCGCCGGGAGGTGGAGATTCAGTATACCCGTGCTGTCCACCCCCAGGGAAACCCCCGTGCCCGTGCCCTCATGGACGAGGTGTTCGAGCCTGCAGACTCCGCCTGGCGTGGTCTGGGAAAGATTCCCGGCAGCGGCCTCAAGCTCCGCCCCGCCTATGCCGCTCATGGGGCCGAAAACCACTTCGCCCTAACCGTTCCTCCCGGCCGGGAGATGCCGGGTTGCCGTTGCGGTGAGGTGCTCCGGGGCGCCTGTACCCCCTTGGATTGCCCCCTCTTCCGGCAGCGTTGCACTCCCACCCAGCCCTACGGCCCCTGCATGGTTTCCACCGAGGGAACCTGCGCCGCCTACTTCAAGTACCACACCGCCTGACGCCCTACCAAGGACCTCTTCCATGAAGATCGACCGCATCCAACTTGATCACGGCGCCGGTCAACGACGCGGCCGCCATGACGGTACAGGGGCTTCGGCTGGCCATGACCACCGACTCCTATGTAGTGGATCCGATCTTCTTCCCGGGCGGGGACATCGGAAGCCTTGCCATCCACGGCACGGTGAATGATCTCGCCATGCGGGGGGCTCGTCCCCTCTATGTGAGTGTGGGGTTTATTCTGGAGGAGGGGCTGGAGATTGCCGATCTGGAGCGAATCGTTCAATCCCTGGCTGCGGCCGCCCGGGAAGCG
>JAGFXI010000460.1 GCA_017861095.1 Deltaproteobacteria bacterium
ACTCGCGGGTTAGCGCTTCCGGGAGTGTTCAGGAGACTTACTCTCTTGTGGGCAAAGGTAGCACATCGCCTTGGATTCAAACACGTCACCGTCACCGATGAGCTGGAAGATCAAATACACCCGTTCCATTCGCGCTTGGTGAGGGCATTTCCCTTGGGCGAATAACCAGCACGAATTGATCCGCTCCACAAGGTCCATACCAACCCTCAAGGAAAGGCTATATCGTACTGCCAAGAGGATGCCAGGCGTCAAAGATAGCGGTTGAGGTGTCCTCTTGCTCCCTGGTAGTGATGAACGCCCTGAGGTTATGAGTCGCACCGATACTGACGAGGTCGCCATCTTGGAGCTGGGCGCAAATCACAGGGATTCCGTTCACAACGGTACCGTGCTTGCTGCCTTCGTCCCAGATGAACAACCTGTTTTTCACACATGCGATACACGCATGGTTGCGGGAGACCCCTGGGTCGTCGATCACGATGTGGTTCGCGGGATCGCGACCGACCGCGCGGAGATCTCCGTCTTCGAACCGGTACTCTCTGACGATGAGGTTCTGGAACCTCAATTCGAGCTTGAACATGAGGAACCTCCCATGATGTTCCTTGGGCGTTCTCAGGAAAATGCAACATCCATGCCCCAGCAAGTCCGGACCTTGAGAGGGGTTGACCGCTGAGACTTACAAGGTAGGCATCCGGACCTGATCACGGGAGGTCCCGGAACGAGGCACTGAACTGGAATTTTCCAACAAAAAAGCCGCCCGTTGGGCGGCGTACAACCAAATGGTGCCGAAGGGGGGACTCGAACCCCCACGGGTCTCCCCACCACCCCCTCAAGATGGCGTGTCTACCAAATTCCACCACTTCGGCATGGAGTTACTGCTTCGCTGCCTCCTTCTCCGCAGCGGGAGCGGCCTTGGTCGGCTCGGGCGCAGGAGCCGCAGGCGGCGGCGCCTGCTCCTTCCCGGGCACCGGTGCCGTGGCCGCCGGCTGCACGCCCTTCATTATCGAATCGCTGCCATAGCGCTGCGACCGGTACGCGAGTGTGAGCGACGTGAGCATGAAGATGATCGCCACGGATGTGGTCAGCCGGTTGAAGAAGGTGCTTCCCCCGGTGGAGCCGAAAAGCGTCTGGGAAGAACCACCGAAGAGGGCCCCAATGTCGGCCCCCCGCCCCTTTTGCAGGAGAACGATGACGATGAGAGCGACACTCACCACAATGTGCAAAGTAACAAGAACGATCTGCATAGTCAGTTTGCCCCCTGAGGTTCATGCCCCTATCGTCGGGACAGCAGGGGAGTATACCTCAATCACTCTTGAAATTCAACAATACGAATAAAGGAGGGACCCTTGAGGCTTGCCCCTCCCACCAAGACGCCGTCAATGTCCGGCATCGCCATGAGCGCGTCCACATTGTCCGGCTTCACGCTGCCACCATATAATATCCGTATCTGGTTTGCAACGGTTTTGTTGCACCACTTCACGAGTCTTTCCCGAATGAAAGCGTGGGCTTCCTGGGCCTGCTCGGTGGTGGCAGTGAGGCCGGTGCCGATCGCCCAGATCGGTTCGTAGGCGATCACGATCCGGTCGGCCGGGGGCGCCTCGAGCCCGCTCAAGCCACCGCCCAATTGCTCGGCGAGAACGTCCAAGGTCTTTCCACCTTGGGCAAGGAGGGCGGCGGCCTTGAGGTTGACCTCTTGGTCGGTCTCCCTGAAGTATTGGCGGCGCTCTGAGTGCCCGATGATCACGTAGTGACACCCGACATCTTTGAGCATGGGGGGCGAGATCTCGCCCGTGTACGCCCCCTGCTTCTCCCAGTGGCAGTTTTGGGCGGCCAGCCTGATCGGGCTCCCCGAGAGGGCGTTCGCCACGGCCGGGAGGGCCGTGAAGGTTGGGGCCACCACCACCTCCCGGTCATGGAACCGGGTGATCCCTTGTTTCAACTCCTCCACCAGGGCAACGGCCTCGGCCGCGGTGTAGTGCATCTTCCAGTTTCCAGCCATGAGCGGCATACGGATACTCATTCTCACATCCTCCCTCTCTCTTCAACGGTGGGATCGCGAACGGAGAGTCTTGGCTACGGGAGAAACCCCCCTGACTCTCTCAATGGGACAATTCCTCAATCTCCCAATTCCAGAATTCCTCACTGCCTTCCGAGCCCGGGACCGGTCTACCGGCTGCAGGTCTCAAGGGCCTTCACCCCCGGCAGGGTGCGCCCTTCGAGGAGCTCCAGGAAGGCGCCTCCACCGGTGGAGATGTAGGAGACCGCATCCGCTTTCCCTGCCATGTGGACGGCCCGATCCGTGTCGCCGCCGCCCACCACGCTCACGGCCGAGCTCTTGGCAACGCTCTCCGCCATGGCCATGGTGCCGCCTTCGAAGCCCTGGGTCTCGAAGGCGCCGAGGGGTCCGTTCCAGATAATGGTCCGCGCCCCTTTGAGCGCCTCGGCAAATTGCTTCTGGGACTCCGGGCCCACATCGAAGGCGATCCAGCCGGGAGGCACCTTGTCCCGGGCCACCACCTTCGTGGTCACCCCCGCCTCCAGGCGCTCGGCGACGACAAAATCTACCGGGAGGTAGACCTGGACGCCCCGCGCCCGTGCGGCGTCAAGCACCTCCACCGCATCCTTCAGGAGATCGTGCTCTACCAGGGAAGCCCCCAGATCGAGCCCCATGCCTTTGAGAAAGGTGTTCGCCATGGCCCCGCCGATGATGATCCGGTCCACCCGAGAGGCGAACTGCTTTAGGATCGGGAGCTTGGTCGACACCTTGGCGCCGCCGAGCACCGCCACCACTGGCCGCTCCGGCGCCTCCATGATCCGATGGAAGTAGTCGAGCTCCTGCTTCATGAGGAATCCGGCGGCACAGGCGGACACGTACCGGGTCATCCCGTCCACCGAGGCATGGGCCCGATGGCTGGCAGCAAAGGCGTCGTTGATGTAGACATCGGCCAGGGCTGCCAGAGCTTTGGCGAACGCGGGGTCGTTCTTCTCCTCCTCCGAGTGGAACCGGAGGTTCTCCAGCATGAGCACCTGTCCGGCTCCTAGCTTCTCCACCATGTTTCCCACCTCTGGACCGATGCAGTCGGGGGCGAGATTGACGGGCCGGCCCAGGAGCTTCTCCAGGACCCGGGCTGCGGGCGCGAGGCTCATGGAAGGGTCGGGTTTGCCCTTCGGCCGACCCAGGTGAGAGGCCACCACCGCCCGGCCTCCCTGCTCGAGGATGTATCGGAGGGTGGGAAGGACGGCCCGAATGCGATGGTCTTCCGCCACCTCACCGTTCTCGGTGAGGGGCACGTTGAAATCAACCCGAACGAACACCTTCTTTCCCTTGAGGGGGATCTCGTCGACGCTACGTACCTTCATCATCTGTTCCTTTCTCGACAGTCAGTGCTCGTGCCAAGCCACTGGTGCAAGAGTCTTTTCATGTTCACAAAGAAAGAATTGCAACCTTCGATCGTGGCTGG
>JAGFXI010000461.1 GCA_017861095.1 Deltaproteobacteria bacterium
GATACGGGATGCGGTATCCCGGAAGAGAACCTCACGAAGATATTCGATCCTTTTTTCAGCACCAAAGAGGTGGGCTTCGGCACCGGCCTCGGGCTGTCGGTGGCCCACGGGATTGTGGAGCGACACGGGGGCACCCTCACGGTGAAAAGTAAGGTCGGGGAGGGCTCCGTGTTCACCATCCGGCTTCCCCTCGCCTCCGGAGACCAGGCCTTATGAGCAAGGGTAAAGTCCTTGTCGTCGATGACGAGACTATCGCCAGGGAGAACCTGGAGCACATCCTGAAAAAGGAGGGCTACGACGTCGTCTCGGTGGAGAGCGGCGTGAATGCCCTGAAACGGCTGGCCGCGGGCGAGTTCGACGTGGTCGTGACCGATCTCAAGATGAAACAGGTGGACGGCATGGAGGTGCTCGCCCGGACTAAGGAGCGCTATCCGAATACCGAGGTGATCATGGTCACCGCTTACGCTACCGTGGCCACCGCAATCGAGGCGATGCAGAAAGGGGCGTACCACTATATCCCAAAGCCTTACAAGATCGACGAGGTCAGGATGGTGGTGGGACGGGCACTGGAGAAGAAACAGCTGCGAGATGAGCTCCGGGAGTTGAAGCGGGATTACCGGGCGCGGCTCGGCTCTCCCCTTCTCATCGGCAAGAGCCGCAAGATGCAGGAGCTCATCGAACTCGTGTCCCAGGTCGCCCCCACCGACTGTAGCGTCCTCATCTTCGGCGAGACCGGGACCGGCAAGGAGCTCATCGCCCGGACCTTGCACGCCCTGAGCAAGCGCGGCGAGGCGCGCTTCCTTGCTTTCAACTGCGGCGCCTTCACCGAAGAGCTTCTCACCAACGAGCTCTTCGGTCACGAAAAGGACGCCTTTACCGGCGCCACCTCCACCAAGGTCGGCCTGCTGGAGGCTGCAAGCGGCGGCACCGTCTTCCTCGACGAGATCGGTGACATGCCACCGTCCATGCAGACCAAGCTCCTGCGGGTGATCGAAGAGAAGTCTCTCCTCCGGGTCGGCGGCACCCATGCCATTCCCGTAGACATCCGCATCGTCGCCGCCACCAATAAAGATCTGAATCGTGAGGTGGAGGCGGGGAGATTTCGCAAGGACCTCGTCTACCGCTTGAACGTGGTCAGCCTGCGACTCCCGCCGCTGGCGGAGCGGCGAGACGACATTCCGTTGCTGGCGCACCACTTCCTGGCGCGGTACGCCAAGGCACAAGAGAAGGTGATCGAGGGAATCTCCGACGAGGCCATGGAAACTCTCGTCCATTACGAATATCCCGGCAACATCCGGGAGCTGGAAAACCTCATGGAGCGGGCAGTCGCCCTGTGTAACGGCCCCGCGATTCTCCCGAAGCACCTACCCCAGGAACTCGCCAAGGTCTGTTTCCGGGTGTACCGCACCCCGGGCAGCAGCCGTCTTCCCACCCTGGAAGAAAACGAATCCGAGTATGTGCGCTGGGTGCTCAAGGAGGTGGACGGGAACAAGACCAGGGCTGCCGAGGTCCTTGGTATCGACCGGGTATCCCTGTGGCGAAAGCTCAAACGGTGGGGATTGGCTGAAGACACTGACGGTGAGGCAGAAACCGCGTGATGGCCCCCCGGGGGCCTACCCTGTTTTTCTCCGGAAACACCACTGTCTTCACCCCTGCCCGCCGGGCTGCCAGAATCTTTTCTCGCACACCGCCCACGGGCAGAACCCTGCCGCTCAGGGTGAGCTCCCCGGTGATGGCCACCTCCCGCCGGGCCGGCCTTTCAGAAAGGAGGGAGATGAGGGCAAAGGCGATGGTGAGACCTGCGGAGGGACCGTCCTTGGGGATGGCGCCCGCCGGCACGTGAATGTGGACGTCGTGGCCGGTGAAGAAGTCTTCGGCGATCCTGAACCGCCCGGCGTTGCTCCTGATATAGCTCAGAGCGGCCTGGGCGGACTCCTGCATCACCTCGCCCAGTGAGCCCGTGAGGATCAACCCCGTCGTCCCCTTCATCCGCGTGGCCTCGACGAACATGATATCCCCGCCCGTCTCGGTCCAGGCGAGACCTGTCGCCACCCCGATGCGATCACTCGCCTCGGCGACCTCATGGTGAAATCGCCGCGGTCCCAGGTACCGTTCCACCTCGGGTGGAGTGATGTGGAGACCGCCTGATAGAGAGCCGGACTGTTGCACCACCTCCCGGGCGATCTTCCGGCAGATGGAGGCGATGGCCCGATCGAGATTCCGGAGCCCCGCCTCCCGCGTGTGTTCCCTGATGACCTTTAGGATGGCTTCCCCGGTGAAATGGGGCGGGACATGACCGAGCCCGGCGGCCTCGATCTGTTTTGGAATGAGGAAGTGGAGGGCGATCTGCTCTTTCTCCTCGTCGGTATAGCCGGGGAGCGACAAGACCTCCATGCGATCCAGGAGCGGCCTCGGGATCGGGTCTACAAGGTTGGCAGTGGCAATGAACATAACGCCGGAGAGGTCGAAGGGTACATCGAGGTAGTAGTCGAGGAACCGCTCGTTCTGTTCGGGATCGAGAACCTCGAGGAGCGCCGAGGCCGGATCGCCGCGGAAGTCCCTGCCCACCTTGTCGATCTCGTCGAGCATGAACACGGGGTTCCTGGTCCCTACTCTCCGGAGGGTATCGATGATGCGGCCGGGCATGGCTCCGGCGTAACTCCGGCGATGTCCCCTGATCTCCGCCTCGTCCTTCATCCCCGCAAGAGAAAGATGGATGAACTTCCTTCCCAGGGAAGCGGCGATTGACCTCCCGAGTGAGGTCTTGCCGGTACCCGGGGGCCCGGAAAAGCACAGCACCGGCCCCCGGGGTCTGTGCAACCGCTCCTTCTTGGCCAGGGCCTTTCTCACGATCGTCCGGACCTCATCGATCTTCAGGGGCTTTGGCAGGTAATGGTAGGCGCCCTTCTGGAGGGCCTCGACCGCCGACGGCACCGTGGCATAGCCGGTAATGACGATGACCTCTGTCGCGGGATAATCGCTCTTGATCTTCTCGAGGAGCTCCATCCCGCCCACCTTCATCATGAGGAGATCGGTAAGCACCAGGTCGAAGGCACCCGTCTTGAGCTGCTCCAGCGCTTCAAGGCCGTTTGTGGCCGTGGCCACCCCGTAGCCTTCCTTCTTCAGGATGTGCTCCACGTTGGTCCGGGCGATCTCCTCGTCGTCCACCACGAGCACGCGAAAGGGACGCTGGACTTTCAAGGCCCGCACCGCGAGATATTCGAGAATGCGTTCTTTTACGTGAACAAGGCCGGCGTGTTCCCGGTTGAGGATGGACTCGGCATGGCCGAGGTCGAGGTTGTCGTCGGTGAGAACGTTCCAGGGAAGAGTGACGAGGTACCCCAGGTAACTATTGGCGATGGCGTATTCCGCCGCATCGGCGGGAGTTTTCTCCAGCTTCTGGAGCTCCTTGAGGGCGTACCCTTCGGCCGAGGCCGGCATCTTGGCCTTCAGCACCTCCTGCTTCAGGGCCTCGAGCTC
>JAGFXI010000021.1 GCA_017861095.1 Deltaproteobacteria bacterium
CGGTGACCAGGACCAGGGTATCGCCGAGGCTGGCAAGAACGGCACCACCGGCCTGGCGGGCCACCTCTCCGGTTACGATGCTGAGGGTCTTCCCACCCAGCTGCATTTCAACACTTTCCCTCATCCTTTTCTTCCCTTCTGCGAATACCTAGCTAAGAATCCTGGACGTGCACTCGTTTTAGTCCGACACACGGAAGCTGCACCACCGGTGCTCGTTCTCTCTTCGAAACTCGCCGGCGCCAGCGGGACAACTCGCGGCGCCCATCAATCCAGAGTCTTGTTGCATCATTTCCTTGTACCTTTGCGGCGAGCGCGACTCGGTTGCTCTTCATGACCCTGATCGAGGGCTCGATTCTAGTGGCGGAGTCCCAGTCGCTCCACGACGCTTCGATATCGCTCAACGTTCTTGCTCTTCAGATACTTCAGCAGACGGCGTCGTTGCCCGACCAATTTCAGCAGACCTCGCCGCGAATGGTGATCCTTGGCGTGGACTTTGAAGTGCTCGGTGAGATAGTTGATGCGCTCACTGAGCAGGGCGATCTGGACCTCCGGTGAACCAGTATCGGCTTCATGAGTCTTGAAGTTGCTAATGACACCCTTCTTTTTTTCAGTAGTCAGTCCCACTTTCATTCCCTCCTTGTACTACACCTCGAAACTCTACCCCGTTGTTGAGGGGACGGGTCCTGTTCGATCATGCCGCGGGCCAGAGTTTCAGGGTGTCCCAAAGACCCGGAGCGTCTCGAACGGGGCCTCTTCGCTCATCTGTGCTGCCTTCGATCTGGTCACCAAGGCCACTAGGTGGTCATCGGGATCCAGGACCCTATACACCCCTTGAGGCCACCCTCGGCCGCCGTTGTCACGCAAGGGCTCAGCCCGCCCCAAGGCCACACCCTGCCTGAGCCGGCGTGCTCCCGCGTGGGAGACCCGAAGGTCAGGAAACTCTTTCAGCCCCTCGGCCGTAGGGATCATGATTCGGGTCAGTTCTCCTGTCGCGACCGCCGCGGCAAGTTCGGTCGGTGTGACCGCCTGCTCCAGGGTGAAGGAGCCACTCCGCAGCCGGCGAAGCCTGCTCACGTGGGCACCGCAGCGGAGGCGCCGGCCGAGACGGGCCCCGAGACTGCGGACGTAGGTCCCCTTGGAACATATCGTTTCAAAGGTTGCCTCGGGCCAGCGAAAGTCGAGGAGAACAAGACTCCTTATGCTTACCCGCCGCGTGGGAGGATCCACCGGTACACCGCGCCGTGCCAGGCGATAGAGCCGCTCACCTCCTATCCGGACCGCCGAGTAGCGGGGAACCTCGAGATCAAGCTCCCCGGTAAGTGCCGCGCAGGCCGCTCTCAGCTCATCTTCCTGGAGGACCGGGCCGGTGTAACGGGCGACAACGCTTCCCGTGCTGTCCAGGGTGTCGGTCTCCACACCGAGAACGAGGGTGAACCGGTAGCACTTGTCCTCGCCGGCGAGATAGGGGGAGAGCTTGGTCGCTTCGTTGACGAGCAGCACCAGTACCCCGGTGGCGAAAGGGTCGAGCGTGCCGCCATGACCGACTTTGTCCGCCCCCAGCATTCTCTTGACCCGCTGGACCAGTTCGTGAGAGGTGCACCCCGCGGGTTTATCAAGAATGAGGAGTCCGTCTCCTGTGAGTCGTGCTGTCATGTAAGTCTTCATCCACTCTTGCGGCCATGATTCAATCCAACCGCCGGCCAAGGAATTCTTCCGCCTTCGCCAGCACGTGGCTCATGACCTCGGGCAAAGGCCCTAGGAGACGAAAGGCCGCGGCATTCTGATGGCCGCCACCCCCGTACGTCCTGGCAAAGTCGGCTACGTTCTGGGTTCCCCTGGACCGAAGGCTCACGTTCACCCGACCATCGTCGAGCTCGCGAAAGAAGATGGCAATCTCATTGCTCGTAATCGACCTCGGGTAATTGACAAAGCCGTCCGTATCAGCGGCAGTGGTCCCCGTTTCGGCGAGCATCTGCTGGGTAACCCAGATGGCTGCTAGACGGCCCTCAGCCCGAATGGTCAGGGTGTTGAGACTGAGGCTGAGAAGCCGCAACCGCCCCGGGCTCATACAGTCGTAGACCGCACCCGCCACTTTATCCGGCTCCACTCCCTGTGCTACCAAGGCTCCAGCGATGGCTAATGCCCTCGGGGTGGTGTTCGCGAAGCGGAAGGACCCCGTGTCGGTGAGAATGGCGGTATAAAGATTTTCCGCCGCCTCTCGGCTCACCTCAACGGGGATGGCCTGAAACACGTCGTAGAGGATCTCGGCGGTGCTGCTTCGCTCCGGCTCCACCAGGTTTATGGTGCCAAAGTCATTTCCCGCGCTGTGGTGATCGATATGGATGATCTTCTGCACCCGCTGGACCACGTGGGCGGCTGCACCAATCCGGTCCAGTTCGCCGCAATCCAAGACCACCGCCACCTCGAATCGGTCCGAGCTCGGAAGTTCGTGGGCGATCCGGTCGGAGTAGGGAAGGAAACGGAGAAATCCCGGTGCCTGATCCTGGCAGTATGCTACGACCTCTTTGCCCATCCCCTCGAGGACGAGGGCAAGAGCTCCGAGAGACCCGATGGCATCCCCGTCTGGATTCACATGAGTCGCCAGAAGGAAGCGATGGTTGTTTCTCAACTCCAGGGCTACCGTCGAGGTCATGCCGAGTCCGATTTCTTCAGCTCCGTGAGGAGACGGTGAATCCGAGAGCCGTAGTCGAGCGAGTCGTCGTAACAAAAGACAATGTCCGGCATGTATCGGAGCTGGAGCCTCCTCCCGAGCTCCCGCTTCAAGTACCCGCGAGCGCTGTCAAGGCCGGAAGCGACGGCCACTTTCACCTCGTCGGTGGCGAGAACACTATAGAACACCCGTGCATGGCGCAGATCGGCGCTCACTTGCACTCGAGTGAGGGTGATGCCTTCGAGGCGAGGATCTTTCACCCTGCGCTGCAAGAGGTACGCGAGCTCCTGTAAGATGACATCGCCGACACGGTCGGCCCGCCGGTAATCCATATGCAAATAATGTCCCTTGTTACACCCTAAAAGTACCCCGGTCTCGTTCCCATCCCCCTCAGCCTGGCCGTTGCCGGTTGCTCCACCATCAAGGTGAGCTTCCCGGCCGGGACGCGGCGACTCAGAGGTGGATCAGTTCCAGTTGCACATCCACAAGCTCGGCGAGATGGAGGCTCTCGACGAAGTTTATGGCCTTGTCCAACTTGGAGTTTACGTAGCCGCCTTCGTTACCCACGGCAGCGATCCCGACTTCGCTGGCCTGCCACAAATCAAGGGAGTCGATCTCAGCCACGGCGACGTCGAAGCGGTGGCGCACCTTCTCGCAGATGCTCTTGATCACCTTCCGCTTACCCTTGAGCGAATGGTTCTCCGGCAGGCGCAAGCTAAGTTTGGCAACTCCCACGACCATGGCTTTGCCTCAAGACCGGGAGGGATCTCCCCAACGCATTATTCGGTCTTCCCCTCAGCCGGCCTCAGCACCGGCTTGATCTCCTCAACACCATAGGTTTCGAGGACGTCACCTACCTTGATATCGTTGAAGTTTTCCACACCGATGCCGCAGTCTTGTCCGGCCCTGACCTCCTTTGCGTCATCCTTGTAACGCCTGAGAGAGGCAACCTTGCTGTCGTTGATGACCACGTTGTCCCGGAGCACCCGAACCTTTGCACCGCGCTCCACCCGGCCTTCCTTCACCATGCACCCGGCGATGGTTCCCACCTTCGGAATATTGAAGGTTTGAACCACCTCGGCACGACCCATGAAAGTCTCTTTGTAAGTGGGCTCGAGCATCCCCTCCATGGCGGCCTGCACATCGGAGATGATCTGATAGATGATATCGTAGTACCGCACATCTACCTTCTCTCTGTCGGCAAGTTCCTGGACCTTCGTTTCCGCTCTCACCCCGAAGCCGATAATGATGGCGTCCGAGGCGGAGGCAAGCATGACGTCGGTCTCGGTGACCGCGCCGACGGCGCTGTGAATGATGCGGACCTTGATCTCATCGGTACCCAATTTCTGCAACGACTCGAGGATTGCCTCGAGAGACCCCTGGACATCTGCCTTGAGCACGACTTTCAGCTCTTTGGTCTCTCCCTCACGGATCCTCGAGAAAAGGTTATCCAGGGTCACTTTTGTGGCCCTGAAGAGTTCGGCCTCACGCTGTTTGAGCTGACGGTGAGAGGCAACCTGTTTCGCCTGCTTGTCATCCCCCACCACGACAAACTCATCGCCTGCCTGAGGCACTCCTGAGATGCCGTGGACCTCCACCGGCAAGGAAGGTGTGGCCTCTTCCACCTTGCGACCCCGGTCGTCAAGGAGGGCCCGCACCCTACCAGCAAAAGTGCCACAGACGAAAGGATCTCCCGCCCGCAAGGTGCCCTCCTGAACGAGGACGGTCGCCACGGGACCCTTGCCCCGATCGAGCTTGGCCTCGATGACTCTGCCCCGGGCCATCTTGCTGGGGTTGGCCTTGAGTTCTAGCAGTTCCGCCTGGAGGAGAATGAGCTCGAGGAGCTCCTCGATGCCCGTTCCCTTCTTGGCCGATACCTCTACCATGGTGGTGTGGCCACCCCATTCTTCCGGAGTCAAGCCGAGTTCCGCCAACTGCCGTTTCACCCTGTCGGGGTTGGCATTTGGTTTGTCGATTTTGTTCACCGCCACCAGAATGGGAATCTCCGCCGCCTGGGCGTGATTGATAGCCTCGATGGTCTGCTGCATCACCCCGTCATCTGCAGCCACAACCAAGATCACCAGGTCAGTGACCCGAGCGCCGCGCGCCCGCATGGCGGTGAAGGCCTCGTGACCGGGTGTGTCGAGAAAGACCACATCGCCGCCGTCCAGGCTGACCAGGTAGGCGCCGATGTGCTGGGTGATTCCCCCGGCCTCTCCCTCGGTCACGTTGGTATGCCTGATGGCGTCCAGGAGCAAGGTCTTGCCGTGGTCTACGTGTCCCATGATGGTTACGACCGGAGGGCGCGGCCTCAGGTCCTCGGCCCGATCAGGCTCAGCCTGCATGATGTCCTCTTCAATGAAAGAGACTTTCTCCACCTCGTAGTTAAACTCGGAAGCCACCAACGAGGCGGTTTCGAAATCGATAGCCTGGTTGAGTACTGCCATGACACCTAGTCCCATGAGCTTCTTGATCACATCGGTTGCCTTAACGCCCATACGCTTCGCGAGACTGGCCAAGGTAATAGCATCGTCGAGTCTGATCCGGCGCTTGATCGCCTTGGGAACAGTTATCTCCGGCTTCCGGAGCTCCTTGACCACAGGCCGAGTCGCTCCTTTCCGGCCCCGCACCGTCGCACGCTCCCCATAAAGATCGTCGCCGGTGAACACCTCCTTACGTCGTGAAGGCAGCAGTCGACGGCGATCGGCCTCCTCCTCTTCGCGACGTTTGCCCCTTTTCTTCTTTGCTCTGAGCCCTGCCTCACCTTCTTCGGCTATCGGCACGATCTCCGCCAGCTTCGGCCCGGCCGCTACCGGCTTCACCACCTCGGCGGGCTTTGCCGGTATCACCTCAGGCGTCACTTCAAGCACGCGCTCGGGAAGCTTGATGATCTTCGCGGGGGCATCCTTCCGCATTCGCCGGCGGGGCTTCTTGGCCTCCTCCTTCTTCGGTTCCTCTGCTTCCAGAGGTTTCACCACCGCCTCCGGCGGGGTAACCTCAGGCTGCGCTGAAGGTGGGGCGGCAACCACAGATTCTGAGGGCGCGCGGAGCTCTTCCGGGGGTGGAGGAGCCAACGGTTCCGGGGCGGGAGCCGCAGCTACGGGTACCGCTTCCAGCGATTTCTCCGCACCGGGCTCCGACGCAGGCGAAGGGGGCGGTGGTGGAGGTGGAGCCGCCTCGACTAACGGTTTCTCCGGAATTTCCACTTCCTCTGGCTCCGGCTCCACCGTGGGCTCGGCAGCCACAATTTTTCGTCGTCTCCGGATAATATCCCGGCCAACGCGTTTCTCCACGATCATCTGCTGGGATCGGCCCGCGACCATGTCGCGGACCACCTGTGCCTGGTTCTCATCCAGAGAGCTCATATGGCCTTTCACCTGGATGCCCATGTCGAGCAGACGTGCCACGAGATCATTATTCGTCATCTCAAGCTCTTTCGCGAGTTCGTATACCCTCAACTTTGCCATCCAACCCCCCGCGTCTCCCTGCCTACTCTTGCCGATGAACCCCGGCTTTCCTCTCGGGTAAGCAGTCTCGTCCCATAAGAACCTCGGTGGCCAGAACGTGAGGATTCCAGGCGCCGCTTGGCAGCAGACATCGAAACGCCTTCTGGAGCCGACATTCTCTTACCCGGGCCAAGCAATCGCCCTCGGGACAGAGGTAAACCCCTCGACCTACGCCACGGTGGTCAGGGTCCACCACCACGTTACCCTCGCCGTCCGTAAGGAGACGAAGAAGTTCGTGCTTGGCCCGTTTCCGGCCACAGGCCACACAGGTTCGCTGTGGCAGATGGTAACCCCGCCCGTCCCTCATGCCCGCTCTTGGCCCGGTTTCACGGCCTCCGCCTCCTGTTGGTCTGCCGCAGCACCAGCATCTTGCTGGGCAGTCAAGTAGTCCTTGGCGGCCTGGATGAAGTTCTCAGCCTTCTGCTGACTAATTCCCGGGATCGCCGCGAGTTCGTCGATCTGGGCCCCCGCAAGTTCCTCAGCGGAGGCGAACCCTGCTTCATAAAGGTTGTCGGCCGTGGCCTCACCAATACCCGGCAATGCCAGCAACGATTGATATCCCTCTTTGAGGGACTTCTGATATTTCGCTTCACTCTTCACATCGATATGCCACCCGGTGAGCTTCGAGCCGAGCCGAACATTTTGCCCTCGTTTCCCGATGGCAAGAGAAAGCTGATCGTCCGGCACGATCACCTCCATGGACCGTTTCCCCTGATCGATGATCACCTTCGAGATCACAGCCGGCGCCAGGGCGTTACACACGTACTTGGCAGAGTCCACGCCGTATTCGATGATATCAATCTTCTCGCCCTTCAGCTCTTGGACCACGGCCTGGACCCGGGAACCCTTCATTCCGACACAGGCGCCCACGGGATCGATGTCGGGATCTTTAGAGACAACGGCGATCTTGGCCCTGCTCCCGGGTTCGCGAGCCGCCCCCATAATGGTCACAACTCCCTCGGCAATCTCGGGAACCTCCAAAGCGAAGAGCTTGATGAGAAAATTCGGGTGGGTACGGCTCAGGAGGATCTGGGGTCCCCGTGACTCTTTGTTCACCTCGAGCACGTAGGCACGGATCCGGTCACCTTGGCGATAGGACTCTCGCGGCACCTGTTCTCGGTAAGGGAGAATTCCCTCAGCCCGGCCCAGGTTCACCGTGATGCCGCCCTTGTCGAATCGCTGCACGATGCCGTTGACAATCTCCCCTCGGCGGTCCTTGTAATCTTCAAAAATGATCTCCCGCTCGGCATCTTTCATTTTCTGGATGATCACCTGTTTGGCGGACTGTGCGGCGATACGCCCGAAGGTGCTGGTGTCGATCTTCACCCCGAGGCTGTCTCCCACCTCGCAATCCGGGTCCAATTTTCGCCCCTCTGTCAAAGAGATTTCCTGCTCAGGATTCTTGACCTGAGCCACGACCTGTTTAAACTGAAAGGCCTCGATTTCGCCGAACTCATCGTTGTAGGCCACCTCGAGGTCGAGATCCTGCCCAAGTTTTTTCCGCGCTGCCGAGCGGATCGCTTCTTCCAGGGTGGCAATCAACACCTGCCGATCAATGCCTTTGTCTCGGCTCACTTGATCAATGAGCCTTTTCAAATCAGGGATCATCTCCTCTCTTCTCCCTCCACCGTAATCGCCTAGGACTCGTATACCAGGGTCGCTCGGGCAATGTTCTCAAGGGCGATCGTGTAGGTGGCTTCAGGTGCCGCAACAACCACCGCCTCCCCTTCCACCCCGAGGATAGTCCCGACTATTTTCCTTCGCCCATCCTGTAAGGCGGCAAGCCGCACCTCAACCTTCCGCCCGGCAAACCGAAAGAAGTCTCTCCTCTTCCTCACGCGGCGGTTCAGGCCTGGAGAGGAGACCTCGAGGACATAGGCCTCGGGAATTGCGTCCTTGGCGTCAAGGATGTCAGCAAGCTCCCGGCTCACAGTGGCGCAATCTTCGACCGTGACTCCCCCCTCCTTGTCGATGAAAAGGCGGAGGACCCAGCGCCGCCCCTCTCTGCGGTATTCGAGGTCCACCAATTCGAGCCCCTCGTCCTTCAGCAGGGAATCGGCTATCTCCTCGACCCGCCGCTGCACCTCTTTCCGGATTTCCTCAGTCATACGCAAAAAAAAATGGGCTTTCAGCCCACTTCTCTTAGGAAACTAGATTATAACGTAATTTAACTACAAAAGATAACTTTTGAATTAAATGAAATTATAACCTAATATCCACTAATCGAAGTAAGGCTTGTACTCGTTAACGCGCCGAACGAGTTCCTACCTCAAAAAGGGATAGGCGCCGTGCCATCAGCGCCAACACTCCCCTCGCCTTCTGCTGAAAGCTACATAAGGAGCCGTTGGAGCGGGCAACGGGATTCGAACCCGCGACACCGAGCTTGGGAAGCTCGTACTCTACCAACTGAGCTATGCCCGCTCACACAGGAAGCAGTGTAATCAAGGAGCCACACCTTGTCAATATGTTTCAGCGCTGTCGCCTGAACTTTCGGCCCTTCTCCCCAAGTTGGCCATGAACACGTCGCGCGCTTTTCTGCTGAGTGCCAATCCAGACCACCTCTCGGTCTGCCCATGCCAGGCTCGTGAGGACCTGAACAAGGGACGCCATTGACACCGGTTGTTCGCTATGGTAACCGCAAGGCGAGAGGAGCAGAAGTCATGTATGTCGCCCTCATCTTCGGGCTACCTTGCCGAGGCCGCTCATGGTAAGCCGGGGGTGTTGGTCACGGCGGCTCCATCGAACGGTTTCGTTCCACGCGATCTGGAGGTGTACTTTGCCTGAGCGTGCGATTCCATGGCTCCCCGGGGGAGCTGCAACTCTCGTTGGCAGTATGCCCCATAGAGACCGGGAGCGGGTTATTGATTTCATCCTCGGAGAGATGATCGAGATTCCCGTGTGGCCCCAGCTCTCGGCCTACCGGGGGGAACAGATGATGATCCAGTTCACCGAAGGCCTGCCGGGTCTTGTGAACCATGGCGGCAGAACTCTGTTCCTCACTAAGGGGCCAGGTTTCGAGGGGGGGCTCCTCGCCTTCTACGAGGAATACCTGGCGGTCACCGCCGGCGACCTCGTTCTTCGTGAGTCACGTTTTCGCCTCGGTGACGAGAACGGGGGGACACTGTTCGCCTTTCTCGAGCGTTTGAAGAAGGGTCGGGGGTCCGTTACGGCGGTAAAGGGCCAGACAGTAGGGCCCTTTACCCTGCTTTCGGGATTAAAGGATGACGACGATCGCCTTGCCCTCTACGATCCTCGCCTCCGTGACGTGGTGGTAAAGACGCTGGCCCTCAAAGCTCAATGGCAGGCGGAACTCTTGGGCGGCCATGGCGCCCGCCCACTGGTCTTCATCGACGAGCCGGTCCTGGGCGGCTTTGGGTCCTCGGCTTTTATCAGTGTCTCGGCCGACGATATTCGTGCCATGCTGGAGGAGGTAGTGCATCACATCCATAAGGCGGGGGGCTTGGCTGGGGTGCATGTGTGTGCCAACACCGATTGGTCTATCCTTTTTGGGACATCCGTGGATGTCATCAACTTTGACGCCTATACCTACTTCGAGCGTTTTGCCCTCTATCAGGAGGAACTCTCCTCTTTTCTGAACAGGGGCGGGGTCGTGGCCTGGGGGCTCGTCCCGACCACAGATGACGATTCCACTTGCCGGGAGACTGCGGATTCGTTGGCCCGGAAATGGCTGGAGCAGGCAGGCACGCTGACGAATCCCGGGCTCTCTCTAGAATCACTGCTCCAGCATTCTCTCATCACACCGAGCTGCGGCTGCGGCTCTCTCGGCGAAAGGGCGGCGGAACGGGTAGTGCGCCTGACCCGCCAGGTGTCGGAAGGATTGAGGCAGGAGATTGGGGGGTGAACGGCCAGGGGACTTGCCGATCACCCAGGTACATCAGCTTCTTCTTTAGGATTTGGTTGCTGAAATCGATCTCTGTCGAGAGAAGAGACAACAGCCCAGTGCGACCCCTCCTGACGGGGCGAGTGACGAAGTCGTCACTGCTACGTTCAGCCAATTTCCTTCGATGAAGTATGGGGAACCCGTCAAGTCGCTTATGTTTTCTTTGCTTCTCGTCCCTCGCTTACGCAGGCGAGAGCTGCCATCCAGGTGTAACTCCCCGACGGCGGCGGACCGAAAAAACTTAGGTCGGCATTCAGCCACGTGGAGGCCTGATAGGAGTATTTCTGGAGCGCCTGCTCAACGTGCGGCCTGTCGAGGTCCTGGAAGCCGGAGAGGACGAGCGGAGCGCTGAAACCAGCAAGCCTCGCAAATTCGGCCATCTTGCCCACCAGGACCGGCATGGGTAGGTTGGCAACCACGAGGTCAAAAGTCGCTGCGAGCGCCTCCGTTGACCCTCTCACCAAGAAAAGACGCTGTTCCAGCTGATTGAGCCCGGCGTTGGCCTTGCTGACCGCTAGGGCCGCCAGCGAGAGATCGAGGCCGACGGCCCGCTCAACCCCCAGTTTCAAGGCGGCCAGTGCTAAGACGCCGCTGCCGCAGCCGACATCCACAAGATCATGAAAGAGGCGGCTCGTGGTGAGAGCAAGGATGAGACGAAGGCACATCTTCGTAGTAGGATGGCTTGGGGGGAAGCTCCGCCCGGTCCGAAGCATGAGGGCGGCTTGGGCTCGCGTCGGGAACAAGCGCAGCCAGGGCGGCCCTATGGTCAGCGCGTTATCAAGCCGCCACGGGAATAACACGTTCGTCTCCGATTGAGGGCAGGATCGGGTAAACGGCGGAGCATCTCGGCCTGTGAACTGGATGATCGATCCCCCGGGCGGCTCGGGTGACTGTCCCGTCTACCCGTGGCGACGGGCAAAGTCCGACATGAATGCCGCCAAGGCCCGGACCGCATCGAGGGATACGGCGTTGTAGAGCGAGGCGCGGCACCCGCCTACCGAGCGGTGGCCTCTAAGTCCAACGAACCCGTGGCGCGAGGCTTCGGAAAGAAAGAGGTCCTCGAGAGACTCGCTTGGCAGTCGGAAGGTGACGTTCATGAGGGAGCGGCTCTCTTTCTCGGCAGTGCCTCGATAGAAACTCGTCTGATCAAGGAGGTCATAGAGAAGCTTGGCCTTCTCGCGATTCAGTTCTTCCATCCTCGCGAGACCGCCCACATGCTCCTCGAGCCACTTCATCACCAGCTGGACGGTGTAGAGGGCGAAGCAGGGAGGGGTGTTGTGGAGAGAGTTGCTCTTTGCGTAGGTGGTGTACTGCAGCATCGTGGGCAGGTTCTCCGGCACCCGCTCCAGTAGGTCACGACGGATGATCACCAGAGTGACCCCTGCAGCTCCTAGATTTTTCTGGGCTCCGGCGTAGATGAGTCCAAATGGCTCCGGAGCAAAGAGGCGGCCCATGATATCGGACGACATGTCGGCTACGAGGGGAACGCCGTTTGGATCCGGAAACATCTGCCACTGGGTGCCACGAATGGTGTTGTTGGAGGTGATGTGGAAGTAGGCGGCAGAGGGATCGACGGCAATCTCCTTCGGTATGTAGGTGAATTGGCGGTCCTCTGACGAGGCGGCCACTCGTACGGTCCTGCCGAGACGTCTCGCCTCTCTGATGGCGAGGGTTGCCCAGGTGCCAGTGTTGGCGTAGTCGGCGCTCCGATTCTCCGGAAGCAGGTTCATGGGCACCATGGAGAACTGGAGGCTGGCGCCTCCCTGGAGAAAGAGGATCTGGTGGTCCTCTCCCAGACTCAGAAGCCGCTTGATCCGTGAAGCCGCGTCATTGAGGACCGCCTCAAAAACCTTGGATCGATGGCTGAGCTCGACAATCGACATTCCCGAGCCTTTGTAGTCCAGGAATTCCGCCTGGATCTCTTCGAGCACAGGCAGGGGCAACGCTGCTGGCCCCGGGTTGAAATTCCAGATTCGTTTTTCCATCCTCAACTCCCTCCTACCAGCAAACGGCGGCCTTGACTCCGCTCACATTTCCCGAGCCTTCATCCCCGAGAGATTTCAGGCTGACTCAGTGTCGTAGGGCGGCTCGCTCAGAATGCCTGTCTGGTAAGTCGTCTCGCCGGGAAATCAATCGCCTCCCCGACTCGGCTTCGAGCCGGAAGGTCACGGCGCCTTTAGAAAGTAGCGGTGGTATTCTCCATCGCTCAGATGCTTCTTCAATAGTCCCATGAGAAGGTTCACCAGCTTGTCGATCTCCCCGTCGCTCAGGCGCGGGCTGAGGAGCCTCATCAGATCATCGTCGGAAAACTTCTGGAGAAACGCGATGAGAGATTTCTCATCGTCCGAGCGTGAGTAGCCGAAGGCTATCATCCCTTCAAAGTTTTCCACGAATTCATGTCGATACAAGGGAGGCATGGAACTCTCTCTTTATCAATTCCAACACTCCCGGCCCTCTCCAGCCGGACACGCCGTGTTCCCACCGCGCTTAGACCCTCGTTTCACTCTTTCGCCGAGGACCGGACTCCCGCAGGACTCAGGCTGGTGGAGCACATTCACCGTGGAGGGCAGGCCCATAACGTCACAGAGTTCCCAAGGGAAGCGCTACGGCACCCGCTCAACTTCTTGAATCCACCTGGCCAGGTCCTCGAGATTTCGCTGCACCATGCGGCGAAGTTGCCAGTCTGCCGCGAAACGCCTCAAGCCTCCAGGCAGATCTAGTTCCACGTAGTAACGAATGCGACTCCTCGATCCCTCCCCCTCAGTATCCACCCTCCAGTACCCGGTAAACTCCGTGAAAGACCCTTCGCGCTGGGTGAAATAGAGGAAGGGGCGTTCCTCCACGACATCGAGCACTACCCGGAGAGAGAGGGTGAGCAGCGGCAGCTCCACCCGGGCCGACTGTTCTACGAGACGGTAGTTGCCGTTGTGGGTGAGTATCTTGCTCCTTTCCAAGGCCCGGAGGTGTGCGGGCATCTCATTGAAGGACGTGAGGATGCTCCAAACTTGATCCGGCGATGCGGCTACGACGATCTCGGCCAGCATCCCTTTGCCTTCACGCCTGACCGATAGCATACCCTTGCCCGGCTAAGACACCCTGCACTCCTGCCCGCCCGTGTTACCCGGTCTGCTGCGGTCGCAGAGGCATGATCGATTGCGGGTCCGCAGCGCCTGTAACAATGTCCGAGGCTCCCTGGTTTGTCAAGGTCATTCTCTCCAGCCTAAGCGGGAGATCCAGTGAGAAGGGCAATGCAAGAAAGCGTGGAGAAGGGGAGGCCTTGTTTGACATGCCCGGCGCGGCAGAGACTCACCAACTCCCCCATGAGGGATCGGACGCAACAGAATGACTAGGCTAAGAATTTGCGAAAAATATCATTTGTCAACGTAAGAGCAAGAAAATAAGAGAATCTTGGTCGTTCTTGTTGAAAAATTTTTGATTTCAGCCCTTGAAATTTTTTGGACAATGGATAAAGTTGCAGCTATTAGCACTCGATCGAAGGGAGTGCTAACAATGGGTGAGGATCCGTAAGCTGTTGTTTGGTTCGGCCAGAACAGATGGCGCACCACGATGGTGCAGAGGCTACAATTGCGGTAGGAAAGGGCAGGACCCTCGAAAACGGCCAGGTCATGCCGCTCACGGTCAAAGCGGGTGACCGCGTTCTTTTCGGCAAGTATGCCGGGACTGAGATCAAGATCGACGGTGATGAACACCTGATCATGCGAGAGGATGATATTTTAGCCATTCTGCAGTAGTGACGACGCTGCCACGATCGGCAAAGGGAGGGATTCAGCGTATGGCTGCTAAAGAGATCAAGTACTACGGTGAGGCTAGGGAAAAGATCATGCGAGGCGTGAACATCCTGGCCGACGCGGTGAAGGTGACGCTCGGACCGAAGGGCCGCAACGTCATTCTGGAGAAGTCCTGGGGTTCCCCAACGATCACCAAGGACGGGGTGACCGTGGCCAAGGAGATCGAGCTGGAAGACAAGTTCGAGAACATGGGAGCCCAGATGGTGAAAGAGGTGGCCAGCAAGACCTCGGATATGGCCGGTGACGGCACCACCACGGCTACCATCC
>JAGFXI010000462.1 GCA_017861095.1 Deltaproteobacteria bacterium
TACATCGGTCTAGAGGCCGACGAGAAAGCCCTGCCTCGCAACGCAGTCTTCAGGGTAGCTGACGGCTCCGCAAATCTTTCAACCATCTGGTGAGGAGAAACGGCGCATCCATCGATTGAAGCCCTGCCACTTTCGTATTGCCAAGCGATCCAGGGTTTTGCTAGCATGGTGCACCTGACCAGTCCTTATAGCGTGATGCGAAGGCGATGGCAAACGAAATCATTTTCCCCGTTTCGAACGCATACAAGACCCGCTACCTAATCCTGCCGACTCTGACAGACCGCCTGCATCGGATCGTCGTCGGCTGGTCCGGCGGCGGCCCCTGCGACCTCAGCGTCTTTTGGGCCGAACTCCCCAACGGTTTCATCGATCTTCTGGTCATCGGCGGTGACAGAGGCCTCCGGGTTCTGGCCAACTCGGAAGAGTCGGTGCCCTTCATTCCGGAAGAGATCAACCTGCCGCCGGGCTGGATGATCAACTACCTCTCTCTTGAACCCCGCGACCTCCCGCCCGACGTCCTCGAGGTGGTCAACACCTTCTTTTACGACGTGGGCGTGGATACCGCGAAGAAGGACAAGAAGGAGAAAGTGCAGCTCCTATCCGACATCCACAAGACCGAAGAGGTCTGGCTTGTTCTTAGCAGCGACAAGAAGCAACGCCAGGTGATCGGCTGGTCCAAGGAGGGACCTACCCTGGTGAACATCTTCTGGGGAAAGTTTGCCGACGATCAGATCTCCGTATGCGTGGCCGGAGGGAGCGAGGGAGTCCGGATCAGCCCCGGCGACCAAGCCAAGGAGGCGAGCAAGTACACCAAGCTGCACCCACCCGGGGTGGGAGCACCCTATCTCCGGATCAACTACGGCGCTCTCCCTGAGGATGTGAAGCGCATCATCGGAGAAAAGCCGGAGCCGAAAGAGAAGAAGGTGGTGGAGGTCAAGAAGACCCCGCCCGATCTGGACCTGGATTGATCGCGCCTTCCCCGCCCTCCGACGCCCCCCTCATCCAACCTTAGCCCGCATTACTTCATCTTTCGTCATTGCGGCGTACGTCGATGTACGCCTCATTCCTCAAGATTCGTGCGCCTTGTCCCGCCTAGGCGGGAGAGCTTTTTCCTGTGCCGTCTACCTTGGCGACTTCTTACGAAGTCATCAACCTTAACCCGCATATGCACGAGACGCCGTAGCGAGATCGCGGACAATGCGGGGTAGCATCCTCGCCGACCCCGCTTCTCCTTGACAGGGACGATCTGATTCTTAACGTAAATACCGATAATGGCTCACATGCCCAATTAGCTAAGGGAGAATTTCTTGGAGGCTTACGAGGAGGGCGGTCCCGTCCATGAGCGCGACCTCTGATTACTACGTTCGCTGCGGCCAGTGTTACGCCAAGAACAAGGTGCCCCTTGCACGACTCGGCCAGAATCCCTCGTGTGGCAAGTGCAGACATGGTCTATTCTCCCCGCCCTCCCCCCTCAGCTCCGGGTCCGTCATCCTCGCCTGTCAGAAGTGTCAGAGTCAGAATCGGGTTCGCCTCGAAAAGATCGCCTCCCAGCCCCGGTGTGGGAAGTGCAAGGCCCCTCTTTCCCTGGAGATCAAGACCAGCGATGCGCCTCTCGGTCTCTCCGACCAGAGCTTTTCCGAAACGGTGCTCCTTTCACCACTGCCGACACTGGTGAACTTCTACTCTCCCAACTGTGGTCCCTGTCGACTCCTCAACCCCGTCGTACGCCAAATGGCTAAAGACTATGAGGGCCGTCTCCAAGTGAGCTCCTTGAACGTCGAGGCAAATCAGTACATCCCCTCCATTTATCGCGTGGGCGGGACTCCCACCCTCATCCTCTTCCAACGAGGAAAGGAGGTGGGACGCCTCGAGGGTTACCAGCCCGCGGCGAGAATTCGGGAGTGGGTCGGCCCCTACCTGTGGTAAACACCGGTTAATAAGCTAGGTTGCTGAGGGACTTCAGGATCAGGGTGATCCCCATGGCGAACATCCCGGTGAGCCCCATGCCGCACGAAAAGCCCGCCAGGAGCACCGGCGCATACTGCCGCCACATGGCACCGTAACGCCTCAAGAAAAAGAAGCGCCCCAGGAATGCCCCCATCACCTCGAGGATGAGCCCGTGGGGTGTGGACTGGCCGAGACCGCGCACCACGCCGTAGACAAGGAGCACGGGGAGCCCGAGGAGGTTGAGAATCACATAGGTGACAAGGCCGAATCCGAGTCCGGCCAGAACGTAGGCGGCCTTGAGAGCCTGGAAAAAAAGGGAGTTCCCCTCCAGGGTGGAGGTCTGCATGAGGAGAGTGTTCAAGGCCTGGAGATGCCAGAGCTCCTGGGCATATGGGTAGCTCCCCGAGGGAATGGGCGCTAGCCGCCAGAGGAACTGGGAAAAGAGGAGGCTCGCCACCATCACCACCGGGAAGACCACGATCTCCGCCTTGATAATTCCCCGGATGCTCGTTCCGGTAAGCTCGATCTTGCGGAAACTCACGGTGGCCTCACCGTAGTTGTGGATAGGGATGGGCGCGTACCAGACCTCGATGCCCTGGTAGCCAAAGAACTTGGCGCCCGCGATGAAGCTTGCCTCGCGGACCAGGGGGAGGCTCACAAACTGCCCGGCAATACCCTCCATCCGGGCGGTGATGTAAGAGATCACCGGCGTGTAGAGGAACCCGTAGAGGAGGAAGAAGGCCCAGGGAAAGCTCGGCACCAGCCAGAGGCAGAGGGCGGTGTAGGCCAGGGTGGAGACGACGTAGATGCCGATGGAGATCCAGAAATTGAAGTCGCCCCGACCGGGAGGCGGGCGGAAGAGCTCGCGAAATCCGAGGCGCTGTCCCCGGGACGCAGGGTGGAAGGAGCGGAGCACATACCAGATGCCGATGGCCCCGATGGCGAGCCCCAGACCGATGCCGAAGCT
>JAGFXI010000153.1 GCA_017861095.1 Deltaproteobacteria bacterium
CTTGAGGGCCTTAGCGAGCTCGGGGCTAATGGACTGGATGTTGACCCCGAGGTAGCCACGGGTCACTTCGCCCTTGCTCACCAGCTGAGGGATGAGGGGCTTCGCGGTATTCACCGGGATGGCAAACCCGATGCCCTGGCCCTGGGGCAAGATCGCGGTGTTGATGCCCACCACCTCGCCCTTCATGTTGAAGAGAGGGCCGCCCGAATTCCCTGGATTGATCGAGGCGTCGGTCTGGATGAAGTCATCATAGGGGCCGGCGCCGATGACGCGGCCCTTGGCACTCACGATGCCCGAGGTGACCGTCTGGCTCAGGCCGAAAGGGTTGCCGATGGCGAGGACCCACTCACCGACTTTGAGCTGCTCGGAGTCGCCGAGGCTCGCCGCGGGCAGAGAGTTCGGCGCCTCGACCTTCACGATCGCGAGGTCCGTCTTGGGATCACGCCCCACAACCCTGGCCTTGTACTCCTGCTTGTCGGAGAGTGTGACCGTAACCTCCTTCGCTCCCTCCACCACATGGTTGTTGGTGAGGATGTAGCCATCGGTGCTGATGATCACGCCCGAGCCCGCTCCTTGGATTCTCCGGCTCTCGGGGCCCTGAGGCATGCCCTTGAAGAACCGCTCGAAGAAATCCCCAAAGGGGCCTTCGGGAAGTTGGGGGTGGTCGAAACCAATCTTTTCAGTCTTGGTCACCTTGATATTGACTACCGTCGGACTCAACCTCTCCGCGAGTTCGGTAAAGGAGCCGGGCGCGGCCGGCGAGGTCAACGCCGTCTTGGCACCGACTTCCAGCCCCTTGCCCACCGAGGGGGCGGTCCAGTTGAGGCCCGAGGCCACCAGAAGCCCGGCAACCATGAAGGATAGACCTACGGTTGTCACGGTCTTCAGACCGAAGCGTTTCGTGTTCACATACTCTATCAATCGTTTCAGCATGGTGATTCCTCCTTCCGATACCGAGTGATCTGCTCCCGTCAGGGACGGAACTCTGTCTGTGCGGGCTTGAATATAAGAGGCGAGTCTTAGAGGAGGATTAATCGGAGATTAAAAGTCTCTCATGGTAGAAGGGGGAGGGGGCGGGGGCCGTCACCCTCCTGCGCGGTCAGGCCTCAGCGGCGTGGAGGCTCGGGAATAACTTCGTGACAGACGGCATCGGTTTCGAGCGCCAGAAGGTGGTATTTCGCCTTTTGTGGGCAGTGCCCACCCTACGTGAGCTGGTGCTTACTCCCTCCTGGAGCCGAAGATTCTCAGCAGCATGAGGAAGAGGTTGATGAAATCAAGATAGAGGGCGAGCGCACCGAGGATGGCCGCATTCCGGGCCACTCCTTCGCCGGCGCCGTCCGGTTGCTGGAGAGCCATGGTCTTCAGCCTCTGGGTGTCGTAAGCGGTGAGACCGACAAAGACGATGACGCCGATGTAGCTGATGATCATGCCCATGGACGAGCTGCGGACGAATATGTTCACCACCGAGGCGATGATGATCCCAATAAGTCCCATGGTCACAAAACCCCCGAGGGACGTCAGGTCTCGCTTTGTGGTCATGCCGTAGATGCTGCAGGCGATAAACGTTCCCGCGCAGATGAAGAACACCTGGGCAACGGATGTTCCCGTGTAGGCGAGGAAAATGAACGAGATCGTTGCTCCGTTCAGGAGCGCATAGAGCAAGAAGAGGCCCGTTGCAGTCGAGGCCTGCATTCTTTGAACCCGGGCGCTGAGGGCGAAGACCAGGGCGAGCTCGCCGATGATCAGGCCGAAGAATACCAGTTGATTGCCGAAGACCATCTGGACCAGCGCCGGACTGCTGGCCACGTAGAAGGCAACGAGCCCGGTCAGCCCGAGTCCGACAGCCATCCAGTTGTAGACACTTCGGATGAATTCATTCACTCGAACTTGTGATTGTGTCGTCGGGAACGGCATGGTCTCCATAATCTTTACCTCCTCTCTCAGGTACCCCATAAAGATAAGTTCAACGATCGGTTTTTCAAGGGGCACCGTTCCCTCTCACCCGATCTGAACACCACCCGCCGCGACTCACATCACTGCTGTAACCCGGGGCAGCTGCTGCTTGTGACCTCACCGCGATCGGCGACGGTCGTGCAGATATAGGGCAATCCAGTTCCGGGTCTCCAGCCGCCGTATTGGAAGCCGACACCCCACACCTGCACCTCTCCCCCATAGGCTTTGCTGCCGATGCTTGCAGCGGTGCGAACGATCTGCTCAACATCGGGACTCACGGTGGCAAAGCCGAGGTAAGCCCGGTTCTGGTCGTACACAACCCAGGCGACCTGCGATACGTCGAAGAGATAGGAGAGACTGTTTGAGAGGGCGGATTGATCCTGGGCCGAGGTGAATGCAGGCGTCATCACCAGGCACAAGGCGAGAAGGACCGTGAACACTGCTTGCTTCATGATAACCTCCGTGGCGAGACGTTCAATTCCTTCCGAGTGCTAGCCCGCATTATGCACGAACCACCTGCTGCAACCGCGGATCTGGCCGTCCTTCTCTCCGAGCTGTGGGCTCTATGTGAAGGAACGCTGTGGGAGCGGCTTCCAGCCGCGATAAGTGAGCAGAGGCAGGGAGGTCTGCTCTGCAAAGGCGCATAGTCGCGGCATGGATAGTGGAGAGCGAGGCCAGGCCTTTCGGCGGGGTTGTGGTGGAAAGCTTGGGGGGCATTCCTATCATCCAAGGAAGGTAGAGGCTCCGAATGCGCTTTGCGCCGCAGACCATCCCTGCCTCCGGCGCCGCCCCCTTTTGCGTAGCTCGAAGCCGAGCGTCCTCGGGTCTTCCTTCGACAGGCTCAGGACAAGCTCACCTCGCGACGGCGTCTCGTGCATAATGCGGGCTAGGGCGGCGGAACACCTAGAGAGCGGGTCACGAATCCTTCGGGAGCAGCACCGTGAAGGTGCTGCCCCGGCCGGGAGCGCTTTCCACCTGGATTTTGCCGCCATGGGCCTCGGCGATGGAGCGGGCGATGGCGAGCCCGAGACCGTGGCCGCCTTCGCCCCGGGAATGGGCCTCGGCGGTTCTATAGAAGGGTTGAAAGATCCGCTCCCGCTCTTCCGGAGAAAGCCCGATCCCCGTGTCCGCAACGCGCAGCGCCGCCCACTCGCCCTCGCCCTCGAGGGAAAGGGTCACTCGGCCGCCCGGCTCGGTGTATTTGATCCCATTGTCAAGGAGGTTCAGGAGGAGTCTCTCCAGCCTGTCATAATCCCCTCTGATGGGGACGGGTTCCACCCGACCCAGCGCCAGGTGGACGGAGCGCGAATCGGCCAGGACCTTCACCCTACCGTACGCGTCGGCGACGAGGTCGGCAAGATCGACGGGCTGCCGATCCATCCGCAGCACGCCGGCATCGGCCCGCGCCAGGAGGAGGAGGCCGTCGGTGAGACTTGCGATCCTGTCGATCTCCTCGAGGGCGCTCTGGAGCACCTGCCGATATTCCTGCGGGCTTCTCGGGGCGCGGAGGGCCACCTCCAGCTCTCCCCTGAGAATGGTGAGGGGCGTCTGCAGCTCGTGGGAAGCGTCGGCGCTGAACCGGCGGATCTGGTTGAATGCCTCATCCAGCCTACCCAGCATCTCGTTGAGGGTTTTCGCCAGTCTGTCCAACTCATCCCCAGTCCCGGTCTCTTGCAGACGCTCGGTGAGGCGCTCGGCGCTGATCCGATGGGCCGCCTCCCGGATCCGCTCGACAGGCCTCAGGGCCCGTCGGGCCAGGAGCCAGCCGCCGCCGGCCGCGAGCAGAAGACCCATAGGAACGACTACCGCCATGCCCAGCAGAAAGCGATTACGGGTCAGGTAGATGCTTCCCAGCGACATCCCGACCTGGACTAGGTGGACTACCCGGCCCCCCTCCACCACCGGCATGGTCAGCACCCGGACCGGGTACCGGCCGAGTCCCTTCACCGTCTCGAAGGTGGCCAACCCGCGGGAGGCATTCTGGAGAGCCTCCGTGCTGAGAGGGAGCCTCCCTGCGGGAGCGAAGGGCCGTCGGGGATCAGGGCGACCGGAAGGCTCGAGGAAGTCGAAGTACCGGTCCCAGGGGGAAAAATCGAAGAACCGCCGGAAGAGCTCGTCGATCTCGGAGGGAGCGAACCCGGTCGCGCCCCTCTGGTACTGCTGGCTCATTGCCTGCGCCACCCCCTGGAGCGAGACGTCCAGCTCGTGCCCGAGGCTGTAGACCAGGAGACCGTAAGTAGCGCCCCCCAGGAGGAGAAGGGTTGCGGTCACGATGCCGGTGTACCAGAGGGTTAGTCGCGCCCGGATGGACCGTACCCGCATGGGTCACTCCGCCCTCAGCACGTAGCCGACGCCTCGGACCGTATGGATCAGCTTCGGCTCCCGATCGGCATCGATCTTCTTCCGGAGGTAGTTGACATAGACATCGATGACGTTCGTCATGGGATCAAAGTCGTAGCCCCAGACCCGCTCGGCGATCATGGTCCTGGTGAGCACGCGACCGGGGTTGCGCATGAAGTACTCGAGGAGGGAGTATTCCCTCGCGGTGAGCTCGATGGGCTCCGCACCGCGATGGACAACCCGTCGGGCAAGGTCGAGAGTGAGGTTGGCGATACGGAGAATCGCCCCTTCTCCCCCTCCTCGTCGCCTGAGAAGGGCCCGGACTCTCGCTACCAGCTCCTGGAAGGCGAAGGGCTTCGTGAGGTAGTCGTCCGCGCCCGAGTCTAGGCCGAGTACCTTATCCTCGATGGCTGCCCGCACCGTGAGCAAGAGGACCGGGGTGTTGACCTTCTCCGCCCTGAGCTCCTGGAGCAGGCGAAGCCCGTTCTTTTTCGGCAGATGAACGTCCAGCACAATCAGGTCGTGCACCTGTTCGAGCGCCAGCTCCAGGCCGCTTTCGCCGTCGTGGGTGAGATCGACGACATAGCCTTCCTCCTCCAGACCCTTCTTGATGAAGCTGGCTACCTTCTTCTCATCTTCCACGACAAGGAGCCGCATAAACAGACTATTTCCCGATACTTCCAATGTCGCACGGATGCTTCTCATGCGCACCGAGATTCACGAAAGGCGCGAGCAGTCCAACCGGACCGACTGCGAGAGCACTAAGAAACTTGACCCCCTTCGTTGCCAGGGAAAGCATATCAGGTCGCACCGTGGGGTCCTGGATCGTGCCGCCGACCCGCAGCTTGGTTGCGAGGCTGAAAAGGCTCGGGTCTTTGGGCTGCGGCGAGAGCAGGAAATCCACCTGTTCAGTGGCCAGGTTCATGTCACCCTCGCCGCTGAGGACGGTGAATTCGGTATCGAACACGAAGGCCTGGCTCGTTGCGAGGCCGTTCTTGATATCAAACTGGATGACCCCGCAGTTGACGCGTCCTGTCTCCCTGTTGCTGCCCCAGAACGGTATCACCTTCCGAGAGAGATCCATTCCGAGCAGATCAAGATACTTGCTGACGTAGCCTCTTCCCATCACAGCGCCGGCCGTGCCGTCGAGACGGGCCATGAGAGTACGGACGGAATCACCCTTGCTCTTGACATCGGCCGCAATATCCAGGTGCCCCTCGACCTCATCGCTTGCGCCGGTCTCCCTGAGAAAGCCGCCAAGATCGTGG
>JAGFXI010000022.1 GCA_017861095.1 Deltaproteobacteria bacterium
CAAGGCGCATTTGGAGCCACCTCTTAATCCCCGGTTCCCGGAAAACCTTCCCGAATATTGCGCCTTCGCTCCACTATGGGCCGGAACACCACGAACTTATTCATGGTGCGACTATGCGACCTTGGCGGCCAGATTACCCGGTCTCGCGTTGTCAGTAGCGGTGAGGCAGCGTTTCTCACCATCCTGCTAGAAAAAGCCGTCCCGTTTTCGCCGTCGCCGTTCCCGTCGGAGCTGACGCTTCCAGTCAACGTCTTTCTTGCCTCGCGTGGCGCGACCGGGATCCGGGAATCGCGAGGGATCGAGGTTGCCAGACGTCAGGGTCGGCGACCTCGGGAGATTTCCTGGGTGCCTTGGCCGGCGGGCGCACCTGCTCGGGGGGAGGGCCGCTAATGAAGGGGGCGGGAAGCTCCCTCGCGAGATAAAGCAGCTCGCCGCACCTGAGGAACTGGTGCCCGGCCTCGTGAGCACGGGCTGCATGGACGGTGAAGAGCACCGGCTTGGCGTCGCGTCGGCTGCCGATGCGGAGCGCCATCTCCTCCGTGCTCGCCAGCGCCACGTAGCCTCGGCCGCCGGGCAGGAGCCCGTGCTCGAGAATGGCCTGATAGGCCTGGCGCCGCGCCCCGTGGAAGAGAAAACGAGGTGGCGTCGTGACGGCGGGGCGGATGGGGGAGGGCGCCTTGGGTCGGATGTGGGCATCGTGGAGGGAGAACTTCACCTGAAGAGCCGAGTAGGCCAGCTCCTGGAGGTGAGTCGGGCGCACATAGCTCCAGCCCGGCTCTTCGTGAAGAGCCCAGATGAGTTCCTTGATGGGCAGTGAACCGTCTTCATCCGGAAAGAGGCCGAATTCGTCGGGCCTGTGGTAGAGGATGTAGTCGATGATCCTCGCCAGTTCCTTGAGCTGATGCTTCCCCATGGCCTTGCACCCCTTGTCACTATACCGCAAAAAGCCTTCCGTTGTCAGCCCATGGCAGGTGACACTCAGGCCGCGAGTTTGCTGGTCAAGCCGGGGGAGATGGTGGACGTTTTTGTCTTGACATCCCCCCCTCGCATTTACTAGAGTGCGATCCAACGGTTATCTCAGGAAACTGACATGGCCTACCGCGACGGGCAGAACGGATCTCACTTCGGGTACTACTATTGCTACTCCAGGGGGGAGTCTGTCCACTAGCCTGGTGTAACTGAGAGAGAAAAAGGCCGTGGGCAGACTCAGAAGCCCGCGGCCTTTCTATTTTGGAGGCTGCTCACCGAAGCGGCCTCTTGATTGATGGGAGTCAACGTAACCTAGCGGTCAGGAGGTGCCAAGATGAGAAGGTTTGGGAAGGGCTGGGGAGGATCTGTAACATTGACTTTTTGCTTGATTCTGGTATGGTCCCTCGCTCCAAAGGCCGTCACCGCCAAGGAGCCGTACAAGGTCGGGGCCGTATTCGCGGTGACCGGCGGGGCCTCGATCCTTGGAGAGCCCGAAAAAAGGACGGCCGAGATGCTCGCCGAAGAGATCAACAAGAAAGGCGGCATCGACGGGCACAAACTGGAGCTCGTGCTCTACGACGACGAGAGCGATGAGACGAAATGCCGAACCAGGGTCACCCGCCTTATCAAGACCGACAAGGTCCCGGTGATCATCGGCCCGAGCACGAGCGGGAACACCATGGCGGTCATCGCCGTTTGTGACGAATCGAAGGTGCCCCTGATCTCCTGTGCCTCCAGCATCAAGATCGTGACCCCGGTCAGCGAGCGCAAGTGGATCTTCAAGGTGGCCCCGTCGGATTCGCACTCGGTGGAACGGATCTACGAGTTCCTCTTGAAGAAGGGCATCAAGAAGGTCGCCATCATGACCGTCTCCGACGGCTACGGCTCCAGCGGCCGCGAGGAGCTCCTCCGGGTGGCGCCGAACGTGGGTATCGAGGTGGTCGCCGATGAGCGCTACGGGCCGAAGGACACGGACCTCACCGCCCAGCTCACCCGGATTCGCGGCACGGGGGCCCAGGCGGTGATCAACTGGTCGGTAGGCCCCACCCAGATCCTCGCGGTGAAGAACTGGAAAGAGCTCGGCATGACGGCGATGACCTTCGTCCAGAGCCACGGTTTCGCCAGCAAGAAGAACATCGAGCTCGCCGGCGGCGCTGCCGAGGGAGTGTTCTGTCCCCTTGGCCGCGTGAACATCCCTGACCTGCTGCCCGCAACTGATCCGCAGAAAAAGGTGATCATGGCATACAACGAGGCCTACCAGGGACGGTTCAAGGAACCTCTCTCCGCCTTCGGCGGCCATGCCTGGGACGCTCTCCAGCTTGCTGTCGAGGCCCTTGCCGCGGTAGGGCCCGATCCGGCGAAGATCAGGGATTATCTCGAGAACCGGAAGAACTTCGTCGGACAGGGCGGGGTCTTCAACTTTTCTCCCGCCGATCACTGCGGCCTCACCAAGGATTCTTTCGAGATGGTGGTGGTGAAGAACGGTACCTGGGCCCTCGCCCAGTAGGAATGACTCCCACGGGTGAAAGAGGGAAAGCCTCTCTGGAAAGGGGTGCCGGAGAGGCTTTCTCATGAGCTCAAGTCGGTTATGGAAAAGCTTTCACTGGGCGGACAACTCGTGCAGTATCTCTTTACCGGAGTCACCGTGGGGAGCATCTACGGGATGGTGGCCTTGGGATTCAATATCATCTACAACGTAACCGAGATGATCAATTTCGCCCAGGGCGAGTTTGTCATGCTAGGCGGACTCATCATGGTGCTCTGCGCCAAAGTCCTGCCGCTTCCCATGGCGTTTTGTGTGACCGTAGCGGCGGTCACCGCCATCGGCGCCATCATGGAGCGCTCCACCATCAATCCGCTCAAGAACACCACCGTTCTCACGCTCATCATCGTTACGATTGCCGTATCGATTCTCCTCAAGGGGATCGCCATGTTTATTTGGGGCAAGGATCCCTACATGATGCAACCCTTCTCCGGCACGGAGCCTCTCCACCTCTTTGGAGCTGCGATCCAGACCCAGGCCTTCTGGGTATTGGGGATCAGCGGGATTGTCGTGCTCCTGCTTACCCTTTTCTTCAGAAAGGCCCGGTACGGGAAGGCCATGCTCGCCTGCGCCGACAACGCTGAGGCTGCTCGTCTGGTGGGCATCAAGGTAAACCTCATGGTGCTGCTCTCCTTCGCCCTGAGCGCTGCTATCGGTGCGGCTGCCGGAGCGGTCATCACCCCCATCTCCCTCATGGAATACGATCGGGGGGCGCTCCTCGGCCTCAAGGGGTTCGGGGCCGCGGTTCTCGGCGGTCTTGGGAGCTTCTCCGGTGCAGTGGTCGCGGGGCTCCTTCTGGGAGTCGTCGAGTCTCTCTGTGCCGGTTTCGTCTCTTCAGGGTACAAGGATGCGGTTGCCCTCCTCCTGCTTCTCCTGGTTCTCTTCGTCCGCCCGAGTGGGCTCTTCGGAAACGTCGAGGCCAGCAAGATCAAAAAGTTTTGAGGACTCTCCCGTATGAGCAGGGGAAATCTCATAACGCTCTCAGCCGTGGTTCTCCTCCTCATCCTCTTCCCGGTGCTCGTCGCGAACGTAGAGGCGATAAGCCACTACCTCGACGTCATGGTATTCGTCGGGATCTTCAGTCTGATTACCATGGGACTCAGCCTGCTCATGGGGTACGCCGGCCAGATCTCGCTGGGACATGCGGCGTTTTTCGGGCTCGGCGCCTATACCTCGGGCATCCTCTGCGTGAAAGTTGCGGTCTCGCCCTGGCTCGCCATGGTGGGGGGCACGCTTGTCACCGCGGTGGTGGCATACGGCGTCGGCGTGCCCTCCCTGAAGCTCAAGGGACACTACCTTGCCATGGCCACACTCGGTTTCGGGGTCATCGTCAACATCGTATTCAATGAGGAGGTGGAGCTCACCGGGGGCCCGTCCGGTCTTTCCAACATCCCGGGTCTGAAGCTCTTCGGCCTTCCCCTCCGAGGGGAGCTGTTGTTTTATATCCTTGTCTGGTCCATGGTCCTCCTGGTACTCATTTTCTGTCTCAATGTCATTCACTCTCGGGTCGGGCGGGCTCTCCGTTCCATCCACGACAGCGAGGTAGCCGCCGACGCCATGGGTGTGGAGACGGCGCGCTACAAGGTGATGATCTTCGTCCTGAGCGCGGTTCTCGCCTCTCTGGCCGGGAGTCTCTACGCCCACTACGTGGGGTTCCTGAGCCCAAGCTCGTTCAATCTCTTGTTCTCCATAAGACTCGTAATGATGGTCGTGGTGGGGGGCATGCATAGCCTCTGGGGCGCCCTTCTGGGCACCTGGCTCCTCACCTTTCTGGGCAACGAATGGCTCCATGTGTTTAAGGATTTCGATATTCTCGTCTACGGTGCGATCCTTCTCTTTGTGGTCATGGCCCTTCCCGAAGGGTTGGTGAGCGTTGTTCCCCGACTCAGCCATATGTGGAGGCGGGGGAGAGAGTCGGAGGGCGGAACAGGCGGGACATGAGGGAAATGGAGCCGAGGCAGCATCAGCCCAGTGAGTTACTTCACGTTGACAGCCTGGAGAAATCCTTCGGCGGCATCCGGGCGCTGCAGGGCCTAACCTTCGGCGTCCCGGCCGGCGCAATCAAGGCCGTCATCGGTCCGAACGGAGCCGGCAAGACGACCCTGTTCAACCTCGTTACCGGAATCCTCCTCCCCACGGGGGGGATCATCTCCCTCAACGGTGAGACCATCAGCGGCCGTCGGCCCCAGGAGATTGCCCGGCTCGGTGTCTCCCGAACGTTTCAGAACGTGCTCCTCTTCGGGCGGATGACGGTCCTGGAGAATGTGATGGTGGGGCGGCATACGCGGAGTCAGGCGAGTGTGCTGAGCGCCGGCCTCCGGCTCCCGTGGATGCGGCGGGAGGAGCTAAGGATTCGGGCATGGGCCATGGAGCATCTCGAGTTCGTGGGGCTTGCCGACCGGTTCCAGGAACGTGCCGGGAATCTACCCCTGGGAGAACAGAAACTCCTGGAAGTGGCACGGGCGCTGGCGACGGAGCCGAAGATCCTTCTCCTCGACGAGCCGGCCGGGGGCCTCAATACGAGGGAGACCGAGCGCCTCGCCGAGCTTATCCGCCGCATCCGAGGGCAGGGGATCACCGTGGTGCTGGTCGAGCACGACATGAACCTCGTCATGGACGTCTCGGACGATATCGTGGTCATCAGCTTCGGACAGAAGATCGCCGAGGGCAAGCCGCGGGAGATCAAGAGGCACCCGGCGGTGATCGAGGCCTACCTGGGGGAGGAAGGGGATTACGCCAACGGGGCGGGGCAAAGAGTCTAGCGCGCATTATGTAAGGTTGTAGTGGTCCTCTTTGCGGGTTGATCCATGTTGAGACTGAAGAGCGTTCACACCTACTACGGAAAGATCCACGCGCTGAAGGGCGTATCCCTCCACGTCAACCGCGGCGAGATCGTCACCCTCATCGGCGCGAACGGAGCCGGGAAGACGACGCTGCTGAGAACCGTTTCCGGACTCACTCCCGCAGCACGCGGCAACGTGGACTACAATGGTCAGAACATCACCCGCATGCAGGCGGAGGAGATTGTCCGGTGCGGGATCTCCCATGTGCCCGAGGGCCGGAAGCTCTTCGCCACCCTGAGTGTGCGGGATAATCTGGAGATGGGCGCCTTTGTCCGGCGTGATCGCGGTGAGGTGCGAGGGGACCTGAGAGAGTTCCGCCGGAAGTTCCCCATCCTCTCGGAGCGGTGGCACCAGATGGCGGGCACGTTGAGCGGCGGCGAGCAGCAGATCGTGGCCATTACCCGGGCCCTCATGGCCCGTCCCGAACTCCTTATCCTTGATGAGCCGTCCATGGGACTTTCGCCGGTCCTCGTCAAGGAGATCTTCAAGATCATCAGGAGGCTTCGCGAGGAAGGCACGACGATCCTCCTCATTGAACAAAACGCCCGGGCGGCCCTCCATGCCGCCGACCGCGGCTACGTCTTGGAAACAGGTCGAATCATCCTGCAGGGCACATCGCAGATGCTCCTCGAGCACAACGAGGTGAAACGGGCTTACCTGGGTAAGGGCTACCGGGAGGTGTGGGAAGAATAAAGGGGAGTACTAGACTATGCGTATCTGGGAACCGGAATACGAGTGTATGTCGCGCGACGAGTTGGCTCAGGTCCAGTTCGAACGGCTGCAGAGCACCTTGAACCGGGTGTACAGGAATGTTGCCTTCTACCGGAAACAGTTCAACGCCATCAACTTCGAGCCCGGCGACATGAACGACCTGAGCGAGCTGGAAGCGCTTCCCTTCACGCAGAGTCAGGATATCAGCGACGCCTATCCCTACGACCTCTTCGCCGTGCCGCTCCGTGAGGTGGTGCGGGTCCATTCCTCTTCGGGCGCCACCGCCAAGCCCATTGTCGTCGGCTACACCCGCCAGGATCTCCGCTCCTGGAGTCAGCTCGTCGCCCGCGTTCTCACCGCGGGCGGGGTGACCGCCGATGACGTGATCCAGGTCACGCTGAACTACGGACTCCTGACCGGAGGGCTCGGCATCCACTACGGTGCGGAGCGGATCGGCGCCTCCGTGCTTCCCACGTCGGTGGGGAGAACGGATCGGCAGGTAAAGATCATGCAGGACTATCGGACCACGGCGCTCGTGGCCACTCCCTCCTATGCCCTGGTCATCGCCGACCGGATGGAGAAGATGGGGATCAACCCACGCACTCTCAGTTTGAAATTCGCCCTTCTTGCCGGAGAACCCTGGACTGAGGCGATGCGGAAGGATATGGAAGAACGCCTCTATGTGAAGGCCACCGACAACTACGGCCTGAGCGAGATCATGGGGCCGGGTGTGTCCGGTGAGTGTTTGTGCCAGGCCGGCATGCACCTCAATGAAGATCACTTCATCGCCGAAGTTGTGGACCCCGCAACTGGGGAGCGGCTGGAACCAGGCAAGGTAGGCGAACTCATCATCACCACCATCACCAAGGAGGCATTCCCCCTGGTCCGCTACCGAACCGGCGACCGTTGCTCTCTGGATTACAGCCCGTGCGCCTGCGGCCGGACTCTTGCGCGCATGGGCCGGGTCCTGGGCCGCACCGACGAGGTGCTGATCATCAAGGGGGTGAACATCGTTCCCAGTCGCGTGGGCGATATCCTCGAGGAGGTCCAGGGGAAGCGCCCTGCCTATCAGCTCTTGGTGGAGCGAGAGAAGAATCTCGATAAGCTCACCGTCCTCGTGGAGGTGTCGGAGGATCTCTTCTTTGATAAAATGCGCGAGCAGCGCGCTCTCGTCGATACCTTGCGAAAGGAAGTTGCCGACGGTATCGGCATCACGCCCCGCATGTTGCTGGTCGAGCCTGGCACCATCCGTCGCGAGGAGGAGACGACCCCCGGCGTCCTGGATCGGCGCAGATTTGCGTCTCAACCCTATCCTGACGGCGGGAGTTGTGCCCTTGGCGATCCGAGTTATCCGGCAAGCGGGCTGGAAGGTCCACAAAGGAAGCGATAACGACCAGTGAAAGGATGACCATGCACGAACTACTGACGGATGAGGCAGGGAGCAAGCGATTGCTTCTCGGCAATGAGGCGATCGTGAGGGGAGCCCTGGAAGCGGGCGTAGCCTTTGCGACCACCTATCCCGGCACCCCTTCTTCGGAGATCGGCGATACGTTCTATCGGATTTCCCAGGAGACGGATCTCTATTTCGAGTATTCGGTCAACGAGAAGGTGGCGCTGGAAACGGCTGCGGCTGCCGCAGTCTCGGGCGTCCGCACCATGTGCAGCATGAAGCACGTGGGGCTCAACGTTGCCGCCGACGCCCTCGTAAGCCTCGCCTACGTGGGAGTGAAGGGTGGAATGGTGGTGGTGAGTGCCGACGATCCATCCCTCCATTCCAGCCAGAACGAGCAGGACAATCGCTACTACGCGAGGCTTTCCGGCATGCCCCTGCTCGAGCCTGCCGACGCTCAAGAGGCCTACGCCATGACGAGGTTCGCCTTTGAGCTTTCCGAGGCCTATCGGATTCCGGTATTGCTCCGAACCACGACCCGGGTAAACCACAGCCGCGGGGCGGTTGAGCTGGGGGCCCTCCAGGCAAGAATCCCGCGGGGTGTATTCGAAAAAGATCCCTTTAACCTCGTGTTGGTCCCCATGGTGGGGCGAAAACTCCACCTGGAGCTCCTGAAGAAGATGGAGAAGCTTCAGGGAGAGGCAAACATCTCGCCGTTCAACAAACGAAGCGGCGCCGGCACGTGGGGCGTCATGACCAGCGGGGTGAGCGCCAACTATGTGCTGGACGCCGCTCAGGAGCTTGGGCTCGGCGACCAGATACAGATCCTGAAGCTGGGAATGACCTATCCCTTCCCCGATGCTCTCATGGGAGACTTCCTCGAAGGTGTCGATCGGGTCCTGGTAGTGGAGGAGCTGGAACCCTTCCTGGAAGAGCGGCTCAAGGTGGTGGCCCAGGAACGGCGCCTCGGGGTGGAGATCGCCGGGAAGGGACTGCTCCCCCGCGCCTTCGAGTTTGACCCGGCACAGGTGAGAGCCGCCATGGCTCGTTTTTTCCATCTCGAATATCAGCCCCCCCGCGTCGAAGGAGGCCCCGAGCTTCCGCCGCGGCCGCCCAATCTCTGCGCCGGCTGTCCGCACCGGGCCACCTACTATGCGGTGAAACAGGCGATCGGCGACCAGGCTCTCTTTCCCACCGACATCGGCTGCTACACCCTGGGGCTCTTGCCGCCGCTGCAGATAGCCGATTTTGTCATCTGCATGGGCTCAAGCGTTTCCAGTGCCGGTGGGTTCTCCAAGGTTCAAGACAGACCAGTGGTGGCCTTCATCGGCGATTCCACCTTTTTTCATTCCGGGATTACCGGGTTGATCAATGCTGTCCAGAACCGACACAATTTCACCTTGGTGATCCTGGACAACGGTACCACCGCTATGACCGGCCACCAGCCCCATCCCGGGGTGGAACTCACCTCAAAGGGGTGGCAGGCGCCTCGGGTAAGCCTGGAAGCCGTGGTCCGGGGCTGCGGCGTGGAGCGGGTGGTGACGGTGCAACCCCTCCAGGTGAAAAAGACCATCGAGCGCGTTAAGGAGGTGGTCACGGACGACCGGGATCGAGGCGTAAAAGTGATCATCTCCAAGGCTCCTTGTCCTCTCTTCGAGCGGCGCCTCACCGGCAAGGAACAGAAGGTTGTGTTCCAGGTGTGCGAGGACTGCGATATGTGTCGCAGGTGCCTGAATGAGCTTGGATGCCCCGCCTTCAGGTACTGGGAGGACACTGCATCGGGAGGGTCCATCACCATCGATGAGATGCTCTGCAGCGGCTGCGCCGTGTGTAGCCAGATCTGCCACGCGGTGAAGGCGAAGAAGAAAGGGGGCGTACTGACGACGGACGTTCCAAGAGGAGTTACTTAGACGTGGGTGAACTCAAACAAGGATGGCGAGTTTTCTTTACCGGCGTGGGCGGCCAGGGCACGCTCCTGGCCACCCGAGTTCTGGGCGAAGCGGCAGTGCTCGCGGACGTGCAGGTGGTGGTGAGCGAGATTCACGGAATGGCCCAGCGGGGTGGAGTGGTTGAGTCTGCGGTGCTCCTGGGCGCCCTCCGGAGTCCCACCATCGCTGACGGGGAAGCGGACATCCTCATGGGGTTCGAGCCCCTCGAGACCATACGAGCCTTGCGCAAATGCTCGGAGCGGAGCCTAGTGATCTCAAGCACCAGCCCCATCGTTCCTTTCACCGTAGCTAGCGGGAGGGCCCGGTACCCGGAGGTCGCTGACATGATGGGAACTGTTGCCCGGCGGGTCGCCAGGCTCATCGCCTTCGACGCGAGAGCCCTCGCTCGTCACGCCGGCGCGGAGCTGGCGATCAACACGGTCCTTCTCGGCACGCTCATGCGCCACGGTAATCTCCCCTTTGGAAGGGATGTGGTGGAGAGAGCGATTCGGTTGCGGACGAAGGGGTCGGTCTTGGACGTAAACCTCAAGGCCTTCGAACTGGGGTATGAGGTGGAATGAGGCAGACTCTCCCTCTCGGCACGACCGGCAGCGCCCGCTCATCCCGTCCCGGGGGAATCCTGCACTCCTTCTGGCCGGGGCGGGAAGGTGGAGCAATGCAACTGCGACTCCTGGGACTCGTCGTCGCGGTCATATCGCTTGCTCTCGCCATGATGGCTTGCACGCTGCCTGAAACCCGGAAGACGATCACCAACTCCTACCGTCTAGCACGGTTCCGTCTGGAGCAGTGCCACCGGATGGGAGCCAAGGAACTTGAGCGTGAGCAGATGGAGCTCGCGGATCGTCTGAGCACTGAAACCGAGGCGTTGGTAGCAGCTGAGCGATGGAGGGCGGGGCAGGGATCTTTGACCCACCTGGAGGAGACTCTGACGCGGCTTCTGGAGCGGTTGAAGACGTGGGACCCAGATGGAGACGGACTGAGCACCTATGCCGAGTTCGTCCTCTACGGCACATCTTGGAGCGATCCCGACACGGACGGCGACGGCTACTTGGACGGAACTGAGGTGCTGGTCTATGAAACCGATCCTCTCGATCCCTGTGCCGTCCCGATCGGGGTCGAGCCGGGAAAGGCGAGGACCCGGCTCTGCCCCTGCCTTGAAAGAGTCCAGTCCAGTGCCCCCCCGTAAGGCCTTACATGGAAAAGGAGTGACGGAACGGATGGGCCTCCGCTATAATGACTGGGGGATGGGCCAAGTGGTAAAGGGCCGGTTCTATGGGCAGCCAGGCGGGGGTGACAGAAATCTTCAGCTGATTGAGACTGTCCAAGGGGATACGTGATGAAGTGTTCGGTGTGCGGCACACTCAACAACGCAGGCGCGGTATTCTGCAGGCAGTGTGGATCGAAGCTCGGCGTCAGTGAATGTCCCAAATGCAAGGCGGTCGCCGAACCGGGTGCTCAGTTCTGCTCCAAATGTGGGACGAGGTTCGTCCGGAGCAACGAGACCGCCGGGAAAAACTGCCAGAGCTGTGGCTTTGTCAACCCGCCGGGCACAACGTACTGTAAACGGTGTAATCAGAAGATCCTCTAATCTCCTTCCTTGCCGCGGCGTTACCGATGGTGTCCTGGCCGCCGCCGCTTTCTCGATTCTCCAGCGAGTGCTTTTCCTCATTGATTTTTCCGCGTGGATTGAGATAATGGGCACGCTCGTCACCGGCTCAGGGTGACGACGACAGAGGCATCGTTTCCCGTGAGCAACAAGACCGCGCCCGCCACGGTCTCACTGGAGAGCATGAATCAGCCATGGACGTCAGCCGAACCATCGAGTACGAGGACGGCGAGTTGATCCTTCTGGAAGGCGGAGAGACCGACCGGGCAGTCTCCGTCGTCCTGGAAGGACAAGTTCAAGTCGTCAAGGAGACGGAAAGGGGACGGGTAACGGTGGCCGTGCTCGAAGAGGGGAACATCTTCGGCGAGGTCTCCTTCCTGGCCCAGAAGCGGGGACGACGCTCTGCATCGGTTCTCGCCAAGGGCAAGGCGAAGATCGGATTTCTCAATCAGGAGAAGCTCACCGCCGAATACGGGCGGCTCTCGCCCACGTTTCAAAAGATGCTCCGCGACCTCTCCGAACGATTTACCAAGACCACTCTACTGACCGCGCAGCTGGCGGCGAAACACATGAAGGACCCCAATCTCGAACGCCGGCAGAGCAAGCGGAGCAGCGAAATCCAGCGACTTCGACTCAAGGTCACTTACTATACGGATCCTAGCGCCGGGCTCAAGGGGACCGGCATCACGGAGCCCATTACGGGCATCCTCACGGATCTCGCGGAGACCGGTACGGGCCTGGGTCTCATTACCACGAGGTTCAGCAAGTCATCCCACGGCCTCGGCGCGCGCTTAATCTTTCAGATTACCTTTCCCGGAAAACCCATGATGAGAGTGGCGGGCGAGATTGTGTGGCTGAGGGAGATGGGCGGACAGAAAGCGCGGCTGGGAGTCAAGTTTACCGAGACCAACCCCTACCTGCAGAAGGTCGTCAAGGAGTTTCTCCAGAGCCTCGCCGCCGAGTAAACTGCACCAGGATACTCTCGGGCTCACGGCGTCCATCTCAATGAACGGGCTAAATGAGTCGGTGCGGCCTTTCAGCGGCTGGGTCCTGGGATGTCAATGGTGGCGCAACTTCCACCTGAACAGGACTTACTCGTAACGGACGTCCGCGGTGAGCCGGAGTTGCTCCCCATCACGTAGCTCGCTCGACTCAATACACGCTCGACCTCCGGAGCCTGACATCCAGGACATTTCAGCTCCACCGCGTCATTCTTGGCGAGGGAGAGCAGCTCAAAGATGTGGTTGCAGGCGAGGCAGCGGAATTCGTAGATCGGCATGATAGTCCTCCTGGGATTTCCCCCACTCTAGTGCAGAGCAACGAGGCTTGTCAATTCGTTGTTGCTCTGGCGAAGGATTCATAAAGGGCGACTGATTCTGGCGGTACTCCCGGCTCGTTTTAGCAGGATGCTGAAAAACCCCTTGAGCGGGGCTAATCATAGACAGGTAGGGACGGGAGACCTAAGCCGGGCGGTCGGTTCCGCAAAGCTGCATAGTCGCACCACGAATAAGATTGTGGCGATCCGGCCCGCTTGCAGGGCGTGATGTAAGGTTCGGCAGGCCTTCCGCCAGGCCAGAGAGATAAGAGGATGCTCCACATGCACCTTGCTTCACCGACCACCACGGCTCACGTAGCAGTCTCCTCCGACATCAGGAAAAAGGGTCTTTCAGCAACCTGGTAGGAGTTACGGTGAACCCACAGCAACTCCTCTATATATATGAACTCAAGGGCGGCGTGCGTCCGCCTGCTGTCGACATGAAAGGCCTGCTCGGCGTCTGGCCGGAAGGGGAGTATACATACCTCTTCTTCTCCCTGCCCGCGGAAGCGGCGGTGGCCGCATTCCTCGACACCCATCCCGAGTTTCGCCTGACCGACTACTACCGGCTGCGGTATGGCGACTGGCAGGATCTCGCCGAAGGAGAGCCCTTTCAGGTGGGTCGTTTCACGATCAGCACCCGACCGGACCGGAGCGGCGAGGCTGCGGGAGACAACCATCTCTTGATCGACCCTGGTGTCATGTTCGGCTCCGGCCTTCACCCGACAACCCGCGGCTGTCTCCGGGCGCTATCACTCCTCTACCTTCGGTTACGGCCCGCCCGGGTTCTTGATCTCGGCACCGGGAGCGGTATTCTCGCCATCGCCGCCGCCAAGCTGGGTGCGACCGAGGTGGAAGCCGTGGATATCAATCCGCTCGCGGTCTCGACCGCCGCTGCCAACTGTCGGCGGAACAAGGTCGAGGAGACGGTGAGGGTGCGTCTGGGCGATGCCCGCGGCGATCTCCCCTCAGCCGATCTCCTCTGCCTCAACATCCACCTAGACTTTCTCCGGACCTTCCTCTCACGGCCAGAAGCGCGAGCCTACGGGTGCGTGATACTCAGCGGTTTCCTCCAGAAGCACCTGGAGGAAGTCATTTCGCTCCTGCCGGGAGGGAGCCGCCTCGAGCTGCCGCCGTTGATAGAAAATGGCTTGCCAACCCTCATCGTTGCGAACCACCCGTGCGAAAGGGGAGTCAACGATCATGGACCAACCGAACCCTCCTTCTAGCGGATTTGTCCTCTCCGGCGCTCAGCGTCTGGTCCTGAAGGTTCTTCTCAACGCCGTCGCTTTGGGGCTCACGGCGCAGCTCTTCGACAGTATCTGGATCGAGGGATTCCTTTCCGCCGTGTTCGCGGTGATCATGCTCGCCCTCACAAATACCTTCATCAGGCCCGTCCTCATCTTCCTGACCCTGCCACTCACGCTCCTGACCCTGGGCCTGTTCACGCTTGTGATCAACGCCCTTCTCTTCAAGCTCACTTCAGCGGTGCCGTTCTGCTTCTCCCTAACCCGGAGTATTCGTGACGGTTTTTCGCACTCACGAACAATCCGTCCTTCGGGCTTCGACTGCGACCTCACAGGCCTCCGCTGAGGGTTCATCCTGAACCTGTCGCAGGGCTAGCCTTGAGCCAGTGCCAAGCACTGTGTCGAAAACAGCGATAACAAGAATTTTCGTTCTTGTTGGTGCTTATTCGCGAATCCACCCCTATTCGTGAATAACGCAGGCTAACGGGCGATCAGCATCACCACGCCCATGACGACAAAGAGAATGCCCGCCACCGTCTTGATGATGTACGGCGGAAAACAGCGGGCGAGCACGGCGCCGAGCAGTACGGCAAGGAGAGCACTCGTCACCAGGGCGAGGGAAGCACCCAGGAATACCGATAGGCGGGACTGATTGTCCGCAGAAAGACAGAGGGCGGCGAACTGGGTCTTGTCGCCCAGTTCCGCCAGGAAGATAAGGCCGAAGGTTGTAAGAAGGGTCTTGAAATCCATGGGTAGCTCCTTGAGGTTTTCTTCGGGAAAGGACTGCTTGCCCCCGAGTGGGGCCAAGTAAGGCGAGTTACCTATAATCAAATGAAGCGCAAGAGTCAACGCCTTCCCCCCTCTCTCCCAGGCGATTGCTACTCTCTCTTGCCTTTCGCGCCCCAAACTCCAGTTGCTTCCACCCCTGGCAGATTGGACGGTCACAGGAGCGGGTGAACACCAGGAGGCATTTCGGTGCAGTCACGCGGACATAGGCCCCAGTTGTCGCGAATTGGTACTTAGGCCCTGTCGCGATAGCTCCACACCTTACGCACCGTCCGGAGACTTACCTGATCTTTCCCCTCATGGTACATTTTGCGCTGATGCCCTGGAGATACGGAGGCCGCATCCTGCCAGATAGGGATAGTTAACCGTGAAAACCTTCATGTCCCGCGTAAAGGGATTGAGAGACATCGAAACCCCTCATGCGCCCAAGAAGTGCCTCCGTAGGCACTTGCATATCTCTTGGTCTCTGGGCGACAAGGAGGTGTTTTGCTGGGACTGCAACAGGACGTATCCGGTTTGGGAGTGCCTTGATACTCGGCTTGCAGAAACCGACCATTCACCTTCGCCTTGAGTACCTGGCGCGTCGACTCACCCAATCGATTTGAGTCCTGAGCACCCACAATACCCGGACCGTCTTGGTCAAGCCGACCGAGAACAACGGCACTGTGTGTCGGCATCCGCTACCACATTCAGGGAGACGTTGAGGGGGGGCCAGATGGAATCCTCAGCGCCAAGCTCCCTGACAACCCCCCACCCCCATTTCTATCGTACTCTCAGATCGTTTGACGCAGCAAGAGGGAGCCGAAGGCCCCTGGCCTTTGCGTATTACAGGCACGAAACCACATGAAACACATCTACAAGAAAATCTCGGGTGTCCCTTTTGGAAGATGCAAGACCAAAGGTCAAAAAACGCACTCAGGGGGTGGACCGACGAAATCAAACACACTCAAAACCTACCCAGAGTTCTAGTACTAGAAGCCTGCATCCTAGTACTACTACGTTAAGTATATCAGGTAAATCCTGCCAAGTGACGGTAGGTGATCCTCCTATGGCAAATCGGGCAGCGTCCCGTCCAGGTGGCCAGCAGACCCTGGATCATCCGGCGAATCTTCGGCAGGGTCAACCCACAAGTTTTTTTTACCCCGGAGCGTCTCGAGGACAAGGAACCCGAAAGCCGCCATGTTCATGGTCACGTGGTGGTGCCAACCGCGGTAGCCTCGACCTTCGTAGTGGTCGAG
>JAGFXI010000154.1 GCA_017861095.1 Deltaproteobacteria bacterium
CGGGGCGCCGCACTGTGCGTGGGCAGACAAACCAAGAGGCGAGACGTTCTCCATGGATACCTACGAGGTGCACGTCCTCCATGGGACCGGCGATGGCCGGGTCCAACGGCTCGAAGAAGATCAGGCCATCGTCATCGGCCGGGATCGTTCCTGTCAGCTCTGTATAGATGACCCGCAGATCTCGCGACACCACGCGAGGGTCCTCCGGCGCGCCGATTCCATCACCATCGAAGACCTCAACAGCAGCAACGGGACCTTTTTGAACGGTATCCGGATCAAGACCGGGATCCTCAAGCTCAATGATCTGGTCACCCTCGGGAGATTTACCCAACTCGTCGTCCGTCGCACCGCGGAGAGCGATTCTCCCCAACCTCAACCCACAGTGCCATCCGCCGAGGTCGAGAAGGGGGGCAGGCTCCGAACTACGATCGACCGTCCAGGATCAATGGAGGGACAGACGGTCCTCGCCCCGAGCATGAGTATCACCCGCACCCTCAAGCCCACGGAACTCACCGAACTCTTGGGTCGCAGCCATGGGAGTCTGCGGGCCATGTACCGGGTGCTCCGCCTGACGAGCTCGATCCTTGACCTCGATCTCCTGCTGAACAGTATTCTCGATGAGGTCTTTGCCACAATCAAGGCCGAGCGCGCCTTTGTCCTCCTTAGCGATTCCGGCAGCGGTCAACTGGAGGTAAAGGCCTCTCGCTGGCAGACCAAGGACGGGATCGAGCAGCGTGTCAGTATCAGCCAGCATATCATTGCTCACGTTTTGGAAAAGAAGGAGTCCGTTCTCATCGCTGATGCCATGGCTGATTCCACCTTCGGATTGGCTCAAAGTGTGGTGATCCATAAGATCCGCTCGGCCATGTGCTCCCCTCTCCGGGGCCGAAGCGGCATCGTCGGTATCATCCATGTAGATACCACCAGCACCGGGTCCGGCGAGTTCGGCGAGGAGGATCTGTTGCTTCTGGACGCCATCGGCACTGCGGCCGGGATCGCCGTCGACAACGCCCAACTCCATCAGGAAACCATTCGGAACGAACGGCTGGCCGCCATGGGTCAGGCTATCGCCGGACTCTCGCACTGCATCAAGAACATCCTTGCGGCCATGGAGGTCTCCTCTTCCCTCATGGAGCGGGGCCTGGAAAGCCAGGATCTGGACAACATCAGCCGTGTCTGGCAGGTATTCCGACGAAGCAGCCAGCGGATCAGTCAGCTGGTTCTGAACATGCTCGCCTACTCCAAGGAGCGGAAACCCGAAGTCCAACCTTGCTCCATTAACGACATCTGTCGGGAGGTCGCCGACCTCTGTCATGATCAGATCGAGGCCAGGAAGGCAGCGCTCCACCTCGACTTGGAGACGCAACTCCCGTGGATCCAGGCTGATCCTCAAGGGGTGCACCGCTGTCTCCTCAATCTCCTCACCAATGCCATCGACGCCATCGAGGCGGACCGGGGTGAGGTCCGCCTGGTCACCCGCGTGGCGGGGGAGAGCATTCTCATCTCGGTGGAAGATAACGGCGTCGGCATCCCATCCGAGGCACGGCAGCAGATCTTCGAGGTGTTCTACAGCACCAAGGGGAATCGTGGGACCGGTCTAGGCCTTGCGGTTACCAAGAAGATTGTGGAGGAGCACGGGGGAAGGATCACGGTGGACTCTGCTCCCGGGCAAGGTAGCCGGTTCACCATTGGACTCCCGCTCCCGGACAGGGCGAGCGCGCAGCCCCCTGGGGGCGCCACGAAATAAGTCAGGATTCGCCCCGGATACGCTTGATCGCCTCCCTGGCTGCCTCGGCAACCTCCGGGCTTCCATCCTCCGCCAGTGGTTCAAGCCCTTCCAACACCTTGGCATCCCCGATCAAGCCCAACAGAAAGGCGGCATCGCCCCTGCGATTGGGGTCCTGGTGGCCGAGGAGGGTAACCAGATAGGGACAGGCGCGTCGCGCCAGCTCGGGGCGGTGAGCGCCGATCTCCTCCAACACCACCATCATTCCCAACCGCACAGACCAGTCGTGGTCCGAGAGAAGCGCCACGGCACTCCCAGGGATTTCCCCTTCCGCCAGCATGGTGGCCACGAGTTTCCTGGCGTCTCCCTCTTTGAGGATCCGCCGGAAGGTCTCGGAATGGAAGGCTGCAAGCTCCCGGTTGACGAATCGGTCCACGAGAACCTCTTCGCCGAGAGCACCCACTAGTTGCTCCTGGCTGTTGATGACCAGGGTGGGTACAGCGCGAATGCCGCGCTCTCCGGCCTGCTCCGGGAAAAGTGTCACATCGACGATGCTCACCTCCAGGTAGCTGCTGGCGAGGGCAAGGTCGCTGCACAAGGCGACCAAGGCTGGGCAGTGAGGGCAGGCGGGAGAGATGAAAATCTCAAGCCGCGTGGGAATGAGGAAGGAATCGAGCCTCTTCAGAGTCCGGAGCGAGAGACGGCTCCCTCCCTCCGACAAGATCCGAAGAGTCTGGAGGAAAGGCGCAAGCTCAAGCCCGGTGGGTAGAGAGAAGTATCTAAGGTTGCCTTTAATTTCGAGAAACGGGTCGCCAGCCTCCGCGTCGAACTCATACAAGGGCTGGAGCTTGTCGGTGACCCCGACGAGTTGCTCTATCACGGTCCTAAATATTCGGGAGAACGGGCGGCTCGTCTGTTTCACCCTGAGAACCAGGGAGCGGGGTAGGGACTGGAGCACCCCCCGGGCCGTTTCCAGCTCGTGGTTCGTGAGGATCGGCTCGTCGGCGACTCTGACCATCTCGTCGTGGTCCTCCGAGGCTTAACCCGCATTATGCACGAGCCACCTGCTGCGACCGCGGATATGGCCATCCTTCCGGGCGTCCTCGGGTCTCGCCCCTTGCGACGTACTGAACAAGTACGCCTCAGGTCCAGTCCCGCGGTGCCGCGGGATGGTTGCCCGGTGGCACGACCATCTCCACGCTCTCGCGACGGCGTCTCGTGCATAATGCGGGTCAAGGAAAGAAAGGAGACCAAAACCCGGAGAAGGGGTAGCCCCTTTTCCTAGTATCCCATATTGTACGGCGCAGTGACGAAAATGGACCGTTGTGTATCAGAATACGGCACCAACCCGTTCTGCAGCCCGGGGGGGAGTCAAGAGACCTTCATAACCAAAGTATGAGTTGATGTAAGGGGTTATACGTCGAGACCGATTCCGGCCGACAGTTGTTGATCTACTTGGCTCCAGACTTGCTTTTCCGTCACTATGTCTGAGCGTGGAGACGGAAAGAACTATGGATTTTTGTAATCTAAACCTAACGAGGGTAATCAAACCTCTCTTTTTCGCATCGCTCTTCTTCTGCCTCGGGTGGGCCCTTTACCTCTACGCCCACAACAACGAGGTGCTTTCCCTGAAGATGCCGCCGTTCGTGGTCGTGGAACAGCTTACCGCCCTAGGTTCCGTGGTCGCGTCCCTCGGCGTCTTCTGCTGGCTCCTCGCACTCCTCGCCGTGCTCTCCTCCTTTCTTCGGATACTCAAGAGAGGCGAACCCCTGCTCAAACGGTAGCGACTGCCCCTGGAATTCGGAGCCGCATCAGATCCTCTGCTACAAGGATATCGCCGTCGAACTCTTCCCGACAGGCGGCGGCCACGTCCACTCCGTCGCAGGCGGGGTAGAGGTGGCAGAGGAGAAGACGCCGGCATCTTGCCTCCCGCGCCAGCCTTCCCGCCCAGCGAGGGCTCAGGTGTCCCGCCGTCTTGAGGTGGTCGGGGAAGGAGCACTCGCAAACGAAGAGATCAGCGTCCCTCGCCAGAAGTACCGCGTTGGCACAATAGTCTGTATCTCCTGAATAGGCGACGACGGCTCCGTCCCTTGTTTCCAGGCGGTAGCCGAGGCTTGACGCCGTGTGTGCCATGGCCAGCGTGACCAGCCTGCCGCAAGGCAAATTCAACGGGGCTGACGCGGACGGGTCTATCTCCTGGAGGGTGAGGAGGTTCCGGTCCAGGTGGATCCACTGGCCGTAGACACCGCTCAGCCGCTTATGGAAGCCTACCAAGCCTGGCGGTCCCCCGATCATGAGCGGCTTCTTTCTTCCATAGAGTGGCGATCGAGCGGCAAAGAGGAGAGAGGCCAGATCACCACTGTGATCCGGGTGGAAATGGGTCAGGAACAGCCAGTCCAGATCGTGAAATTCCAGGCCTGCCTGGGCCAGGCTCCAGAGGGTTCCGGCGCCGCAATCGAAGAGGATGAGACACTTCCCGGTGCGCACAGCCAGGCCCGGAGGGCGTCGCCGAGGATGGGGAATGCCGGTTCCCGACCCTAGGAGCCAAACTTCCACTGAGGGTTCCGCTCGCGTCATGGTTCGATCCCTCTCGCGGACCTTCGCTCCCGCTGCACGATCCTCATCTTGAGGCCATCGAGCAGGGCATAAGGGAAACAACCCAATCGCGTTCCGCCTAGATCACCATGATCACTCACGCCGCCGTGGAAATCTGAACCGCCCGTGCAGAGGAGTCCGTGTTCTCTGGCGATCTCCTCGTACATCCTGGTCATCTCGCGGGTGTGGTAGGGAGAAAGAACCTCCATTCCCTCGAGGCCCATCGCCTTGAGTCTTGCCACCAGGGCGCTCAAGTCACCCGGCTGCTCGAGAGCCAAGGTGGAGGGGTGAGCGAGAGCCGCCAGGCCGCCAGCCCGACGAATGACGTCGATCACCTCTTCGGGAGGCAGACGCACCCTGTCCACGTACCCTGGTCGTCCTCTCCTGAGGTAGCGGGTAAAGGCCTCTCGGGCGGAGGGCACATACCTGCGCTTGACCAGGGCCTGGGCGATGTGCGCCCTCCCTACTTCGCCGCCGGCAAGGTCCGTAATTTCAGCGAGGGTGATTTCGAGCCCTAAATTCCGGAGCCTCTCAACGATCTTGTGAGCGCGAGCCGCCCGACCTTCCTGGAGACGATTGAGAGCGCCTAGAAGTTCGGGATGGGTGGGAGAGAGGTAGTAGCCCAGAATGTGCATGCTCCCTGCAGAACAGGCGGCGCTGATTTCGACCCCTGCCACCACTTCAATCCCGACCTCATCACCTGCCGCCAGGGCTTCGCCGACGCCCGCGACCGTGTCGTGGTCGGTGAGGGCCACGGCACGCAAGCCGATGCTCTTCGCAAGCCCCACCACGTGTCGCGGCGTGAGGGTGCCGTCGGAGCACGTGGAGTGGGTATGGAGGTCGATGTCATCCATGGGGGTAGTGGGCAGTAGGCCAGCGACCGGAGGGATGCGCTGGTCAACCGCTTAACGGTAGTACCTGTCGAGGTACTCCTTGACCGTGCGCTGGGTATTGAACCGGGGAGCGCAGTCGCAGATGGAGGCTTTCATCATGCGGAGCCACTGGGGGCGGTTGGCGTAGTACGTGGTGACCGCCTCCTCCAGCACCGCATAGAAATCAGCAGCGGTCTCTTCGTCGGAGGTATCTTCGTCATCCCCGATGGCCCAACCGTTGGTGCGATGCCGGCAGACCTCACGCCACCAACCGTCCAGCACGCTCATGTTCATCCCACCGTTGAAGGTCACCTTCATGCCACTGGTGCCTGAGCCTCCCGGGGACGTCTGGGGTTGTTCAGCCAGATGTCGACCCCTTGGGTCAGGAGGGCTGCCTGCCAGATGTTGTAGTTCCTCAGGTATACGAGACGCAGACGCCCCTCGTAGGTCCGACCGGTATGTATGATGTCCTGAACGAGGCGCTTGCCCGCCTCATCCTGCGGGTGAGCCTTGCCCGAAAAGACAAACTGAACGCGATTCCGGGTGAGGTTGATGAGCCGCCGCTTCGCCGCCTGTTTCGCTTCCACGAGGATTTCGTCCGGGATAAGCATGGCACTTCCCAACACCTCAGGATAGCTCCGCCAGTGGGGTAGGAACTGATCGTACAGGCGGGCGTACTCGGGTCCCGTCCAACTGAGATGGTGGACGCCGTTTGTGATGTGCCCGATCTCATAGCCCGGAAACATCTCCCGCGTGACCTTGCCATGGAG
>JAGFXI010000155.1 GCA_017861095.1 Deltaproteobacteria bacterium
GAATGGCAGCGCAATTCCCCAATTCGGGGAATTTGGAATCCATCGCTCCCCTGCCCTCCGCCTTTTCGCCGCGCTTGTTACAGGCTTCTGGTATGGTTTCCGGGCTTCCTCTGTCTTGGTTTGACATCGTGGACAGTACACGGTCAGTGCCCTAGAACGGGGATGTGGGGAAACGGGAAGACCCACGCCAACGGCCGACCCCTCACCTACCAGCACGACCGGGAGTACATCAAGGGGAAGTTGCCGCCGAACGCGCCGACCAACAAGCCTCGAACGGAAGAGCAAGACTAGACGTTGCAGGCCAGGCTCATCTCGTACCTGCCCGTCATCTCCGCCCTGGCCAAGAGATGACCTGCCATGGTCCTTTCGATCTCTTTCCGCGTCGTCTGTGCGGGGAGAGGCAGCTCGACATCGAGAGCATAGAGCTGGAAGCGATACCGGTGCTCGCCCTCGGACGGACAGGGACCGCGGTAGCTCACCTGTCCGGCCGCGATCGTGCCAATGGTGCCTTCGGGTGCTTCTCCCTCCGGGACATACTGATCACCCGGAGGGATGTCGAACACGAGCCAGTGATCGATTGCGGAGGCCCCTTTGGGAGGCTCCGGCTCATCCAGAATCAAGACCAGGCTTTTCGCCTCAGGCGGGACGTCGGAGATGATCAGCGGCGGGCTCATGTTCTCCCCGTCGCATGTATATTTGCAGGGTATCTTCCCATCATTATCAAAAGCAGGGCTTGTGAGTATCATGACTCTCTCCTCATATCCTCAGGTGAAACAGCGGTAAATGTTTCGCCTCTCTCGGGCCTTGTACCTACGCCGCCCAATCTTGAAGCGAGAGTGGACGTTTCCCCGGCGATACGGTTCTTGTAAGATGAGAACAGTAAGCACTACCTTCTTCAGGCGCCTATCGCTCGTCCGCCAACGGAGGCTGTTCCCTTACACGCCATTATTCTAGCTTGCGGAGAAAGCGAAGAGAATCGATCACGGGTGAGATGATGGCGATACCACCGGCGGTGATGTCGCTCTCCGACCCCAACACTGAACGGCACGATCACGGCTCCAGGCACCGCTTGAGTCTTGTCCGAGCCGTCTACGCGGAGAGCTTCCTGACCGTCCCATTCGATTTGATAACCAGTTCGGTGAAGCAGGTGAGGGAGTCGGCTTTGGGCCCGAGGTCTCCACCCTGATCGCGTACCACCGTCCGGTCTCGATTCGTTTGTGCACGTTCGCCCGGTGAAAACGCCGGTTGTTCACGAACTCGAAGAGGGTGAAACTGTCTTCCAGGGCGTTCAGCCTGAGGACAAAGTAGTTTCCCACGTTCCTGACGCCGAAGGCGAGCCCGCCCGCCCGGTCGATGCTTCCGCCCATGGGTTTTACCTGGACACTCAGCACCGCATCGCTTACCAGGCTCTCCTTGGCGATGGCGATGGGGAAGTAGTGATAGGCGCCCATGGAATCCAGGAATTCCTGGTATTTCGCCCCGACCAATTTTCCCATGAGGTTTGCAACGCCGGTGGAGAACCGCGTCCCCCATTTCGATCCGTCCTGCACACAGACCGAGCGGCCGTCCTCTTCGACGGGTCGCCAGTCCCCCGTATGGGTGTAAAAGCCCGGAAGTTGATCGCTCACGCCCTGGTTAAGAAAGTCGTAGTCCTTCTTGAAGAATGCTTCGGTCATCCGGTCCACCTGGCCCTGATTGGGTATAGCCACATCAAGAAGCCGGCTCGCGGCGAGGAGCCTTCCGAGCTGATCGAGGGTGTACTCCATGAGCGGCCGGTCATACCCCTTGAGGCTCGCCTCGAGGAGATCCCCGGTGACAGTGACGGTGAAGCCGAGCCGTCCGAGCACGTTGGCGAGCAGATTGATGCGAAGGGATCGTCCCGCGTAGGACCCCGCTCCGCCCGAGAATTGCACCAGTATATGGCTCTGGGCAGCATGCTCGGCGCACACGGCGTCGACGTTGGCGTAGTGGTAGGCGAATTTCGCGCTCAGATTGAGGTAGTCTTGCGAAAGAATGGCGTAGCTGTCTCCTCCCACCTCTCCACCCGCCGCTTCGGCAGCCACGCCCGAAGCCATCAGGGTCATGAGATTGCGGACGTTCACGTTCACCCCTCCCGACCAGGAGATTCCGGGATGAGTCAAGCCGCGCCAGAGAGCCTTCATGGGTATGGATTCGATGTGATCCGGCGTGATGGTATCGCAGGTGGTGAGCATCTCCTTCAGTCCGCCGCCGAGATCGATGCAGTAGAGCACGAGAGGGATGTTGGACCTCAGCCGGATGGAAGTCGCACCTCGGGCACCGCCCTCGGAGAGCAGGAACATCTCCTTCATCGCCTGCTCATGACAAAAGCGGATGACGTCGTGCACGGTCACGCAACCTTCTGGAGAAAAGGCAGGGTCCTTAGGATCCGTGAGATTTAGGGGTGAGATCCTGTCGAGCAAGGCTCGCATGCGTCGGTACATGGGGCTTTCGAACACGTGTTTCTTGGATGGTCTCGTGCCGGAAGCCAGCTCAGGAACAAGCCCGTCGTAAACAGTAGCACTGTCGGCCACCATGGTGATCCCCTGGCCGTCCCGGAGCAGAGAGGTGGCAACCTTCGTGTCGATGATGGCTGGAACCCCGAATTCCCGGGCAATGGAGGCCAGGTGACTGGCCACGCTGCCCACGTCGGTGATGAGCCCCTTCACCCCCTCCATGTACTTGGCGTAGTCCGGCGAGGCGGTCCTGGCGACGAGGATGGCATCCTCCGGGAGAGTGCTCAGGTTCTTGCCGTCAGCTATCACAACGACGCCTGAAGCAGTTCCACGGGAGGCCATCCTGCCGTCTGACAGGATACGCGGGTGATGGGCCAAGTCGGGAGTCGCAGGTTTCCTTTCACCCCTTGCTTCTCCCACCCCGAGGGGCCTGGACTGGAGGACAAAAAGCTTGCCGCTCCGGTCGACGGCCCATTCCACGTCCTGAGGCCTTTGGAAGTGCTCCTCGAGCATCACCCCGCAACGGGTCAAGAGGCGGACTATGTCGTCGTCGATGGAGGGCTGCTCTTTTTCATCCTCTGGCACTTCCTCGAGGAGCGTGCCGCCCTGCTCGCGGCTCACCAGCCGCTCCCCTTTTCTGTTAATCCCCCGTCTCGTGATCTTGTTTCTGGCCTTGTCCACCCAGAAGAGATCGGGAGAGGCCGCGCCGCTCACGAGGTGTTCGCCGAGCCCCCAGATGGCAGCGATCCTGCCTAAACCGGATTCCGGAGCCGCGGGATCTACAGTGTAGAGCACGCCGCTCGCCCGTGCATCCACCATGGCGATACCCGCGACGCACATGGGCGTGTCCTTGTCGTCGAGGCCGTAGCGAAGACGATAGAGTATCGCCCTAGGGGAATACTTGCTGGCGACGACGGCCTTGTAGGCATCGAGGATGTTCTCTCCGGTGACATTGAGCTCGGTGCGATGCTGCCCGGCAAAGGAGGCCTCCGTGTCCTCACCGACGGCGCTGCTCCTCATGGCGATGCGAACTCTCTTGCGCGCCTTCGCTTCCAGCGCCGCATAAGCCCTCAGAATCTCCCCTGCAAGAGCTGCCGGGACCTCGGCCTTGAGGATCATCGCCTGAATGGTCGTGCACTTCCCCTGCATCTCCTCCGTCATGTCCGGGGTTATCTCGGCGAGCATCTCCTCGAGAGGGCGCGCCAGTCCGGTTTCGTCCAGGAAGCGCTCGAAGGCATATGAGGTGATGACGAAACCCTGCGGGATGGGGATGCCGAGGGCGTTGTGGATCGTTGCAAGATTCGTCGCCTTTCCCCCTGCGACGCTGACCATGTCGGGTCGCAGCGCCTCGAGCGGAAGTACCAGATCGCCGGCAGGCGCAGAGGGTGCCGGGCTGAAGATAGGAGCGACTTCCTGATCGATGCGGTCGCAGACGGCGGCGAGTTCCCCGTACTTCCCCCTTCCTATCCCGTTCAGAGCCTCTACGAGGCTCCGGGTTGATTGCATCAGCCCATCATAGGCTCTCTTCACGGAGCCCATGCTGAAGGGACGCCCGGAATGATACGTCTGCTCCAGTCGGGCGATGAGGCTCAACGAGTCACGGTTACAGTGAAGGAAGTCCTTGAAGTGTTTGTACCGTTCGACAACTCTTCCCTCTGCGTTGACGAGAAGGTCGCAGGTCTTTTTTCTCGAAAAAAGATCTCGCAATGGCATCGCCTAATCCTTGGAAAGGGTTCTTATTATCAAGGCCCTTCAAAGCTCGAACGAAGGCCGGTCTCGCGTAACTCTCCCAAGCTTGGAGATTCGGCACCGACCACCTGCCGGACAACATCAGAAGACAACGTACCTGGCCAGGCCCAGCCCGCCCGAAAGGAAAATGACTGATATAATCCCCAGTCGTGTCCACTGGAGCGCTATGAACGATGCCAGTCCAACCGCTACACCAAACCAATTAACCGTGTCTTTGGGAGAAGACAAAGTCTGTATCCCAAACCAAACCGCTAGGTTCAGTACCAGCCCCACCACGGCGGCGGTACAGCGGTCATGACTCCTTGGCGACCTGAACACTACACCAGGCATAAAGAGCGTCGTACACTTCAAACTGTTTCTCAAGATTCTCCCTGTCATCAGGGAATCTCAAGCCGTAGCCAACGGCAATGGCCTCAAACCCTGCGGCCAGGGGATCCTTTTCGGGCCGCCTCGTGTCCGCTGCGTTGACGATTCCTGCAAGCCTGAGGAGCGCTTTATCCGTAAGTTCATACCTCCGGATCATAACATCAAAGGTGCAGAGATCTCCCTCATGGTCGAAGTCCGCACCCGGGCTATCAAAGGAGAGCCCCCCTTCCCGTTCGGCAACGCTTGTCACCTGGCTCCTGGGGACGAAGAGGAACTCCGCCTCCGAGTCGATGAATCGTTTGACCAACCAAGGACAGGCCACCCTGTCCACGTGAACATGTGAGCGTGTTACCCATTTCATCGCAGAAATCTCCTTGTTTGTCTCGTTGTGACTCATTTGCAGCGTTTCGTGCCGCCTGGAAGAGAGCAACCACCTGATCGTCGGTCAATCCCTCCAGGGGCAGAAACACCGGGTTTAGAGATCTTATTATCGGTGTGTGTTAGTCGCAGAGGAGCGGCAGGCGAGCCTCCTTCTACTCCTCATCGAGCACGCTGCGGACTCTCCGGACGAGCTCGGTCATTTCGTAAGGCTTCTGGAGAAAATCCCGGGCCCCGGCGTCAAGGACCTCCTGCCTGTATCCATCCGCAACCACGCCGCTGGCCACGATCACCCTGACTTCAGGGTTCATGCGCACGAGCTCCTCCAGGCAACGGCTCCCGCCCATTCCGGGCATGATGAGATCCAGGATCACGAGAGCAATACGTTCCTTCTCTTCTTCATAGATCCGGAGCGCCGTTTCTCCGTCCGGAGCGGCAAGGGCCGTGTATCCCGACCTATTCAGGATCTCGATTGCGAGCCCCGCAACCGATGCCTCGTCGTCGACGACCAGGATGGTCTCGCTGCCCCACCCTAGCGGTACCTCCGTATCTCTGACCTCCGGGACCTCCTGTTCTTCTTCGTCCGCCACCGGCAGGTAGATCTCAAATCGTGTCCCTGCGCCGGGCTCGCTGCTGCACGCGACATGGCCCCCGTGGCCCTTGACGATCCCGTAGACCGTGGCGAGCCCCAGCCCCGTTCCCCTGCCCACCCCCTTGGTGGTGAAAAAGGGCTCGAACACATGCTCCAGAGTCTCCTGGTCCATGCCGTGGCCCGTGTCGGTCATCACCAGGAGGCAATACCTCCCGGGCTTCACACCCTGATACCGGCGGGAATGTCTCCGGTCAAGCCGCACGTTCCTGGTCTCGATGGTGAGATTGCCTCCGGCGGGCATGGCATCCTTGGCGTTGATCGCCAGATTCATGATCACTTGCTCCATCTGAACCGGGTCGGCATGGACGGTCTTGAGATCGTCGGCGAGATGGAGCTGGATTTCAATCATCTTCGGAATGGTCCGCGTCAGAAGCTTGTATATCGCCTGGACCTCGCGGTTCAGATCCACCGGCCTGAGCCTGCTCTCTAACTTGCGACTGAACGCGAGAAGCTGCCGGGTCAGCTCTCCACCCCGCCTGGCGGCTCGGACGATTTCGTGGAGCTCCCGACTTCCGGGCTCCTCTCTCCGTCTATCCAGAAGGAGCAGCTCGGCATAGCCCTGGACCGCCTGAAGCAGATTATTGAAATCATGGGCCACTCCGCCGGCGAGGGTGCCGATGGCCTCCATCTTCTGAGCCTGCAGGAGCTGGGCGCGCAGCGTCTTCTCCGCGCTCGTGTCGACAACGAAGGTGAGGACTGCCGGTTCTCCCTGGTAGTCGATCACCGCGACCCAGACGGCGATGTCGAAACACTCTCCACCCTTCTTGATCCCCCTCGCCTCATAGAAGGTGGGCACCTCTTCGCCCGCCAGGCGTGCCCTCCGCCGCCGCCGAATGACCTCCCGGTCTTCGGGGGCGTACAGGGCCTCGACGGGGA